>JAWVDZ010000412.1:0-5591 GCA_033856955.1 Gaiellales bacterium | reverse complement strand
CTGGAAGCACTCGGCCTTGCAGAACACGCGCGCACCCGCCTCGCGATCGAGCGTGCGCGAGGTCAGCACCGGCGTGCGATGGGCGACGCCGTCCAGCCGGCCGGCCGCCGCGCGCACGTCGTAGAGTGAGATCATGCCGGCAAGACTACCGGCGCGGGGAGGAGAGCCTGGACGCTAAGAGCTCTTAAAAATCGAACGGCATGATGCCGTCGTTCTCGAGCGCGGAGCGGAACCGGTCGACGGCGTCGCTCATGTTCTCGCGTGTGACGCGGTCGAGCTCCTCGATCAGGCGGTCGGTGGCGTCGTTGAGGACGTCGTCGTAGCGCTCCACCTCGGCGGCGTCGTAGATCTCGAGGGTTCGCCACTCGCAGTCGGGGCAGCGCAGCGCGAGCTGCCAGCGCAGCTCCTCGACCTCGTTCCAGTCGGTCGGGTGTACGCGATCGCCGCCGCACTTCGTGCACAGCTCGATCTGACGCACGTGCAGCTCGGCGCCGGCCTCGATCTCGTGAACGTCCGAGATCACCGGATCTGAGCCGGTGGTCTGGTAGTAGACGATCTCGACCGTCTTGCCGCTCGGCAGCACGATCCTCTTGACGTGAAACTCTCCCATTGCCCCGCATTTATCGGGTGGGAGGGCCTACATCTTGAGGGGCAAAACATGCTACTTTGCCATAACAAGTAGCACAGATCGCAGTCGAGCTTACGGACCGCCGAAATCCGCGGTGATGTAGTACGCCCAGCGACCTGCGTAGACGCCCTTGACGACGCCGAGTCCGACCACCCGGTAGTGGCCGTTCAGCAGGTTCGCGCGGTGCGGCGCGCTGTTGATCCACGCGTTCACGGTGCTCCCCGCGCTCCACTGGCCGACGGCGAGGTTCTCGCCGATCCAGTTGCCGCGATAGCCGTACCAGCGGATCCGCTGCGACCATGTGACGCCCGACGACGAGTAGTGGTTCAGCATGTGGTGCTTCGCCATGTTGGTGCTGTGGGCGCAGGCGGCCTGCTTGAGGTTCAGATTGACCTTCAGCTTGGGCAGCCCGTGGTGGGCGCGGTACTGGTTGATCGCGTACTGCAGGTTGGAGCGATAGGTGGCCGCCGAGAACGACGCCTCAGCCGCTGCCGGTGCGACCGTCAGCAGCATGACTGCCGCCAGAAGAACTGCAATGAGCTTCGCCTTCAGTGGTCTCTCCCCTCCTCCGGTGGCGTGCTTCGACGCGATGCTAGAGCACTCAAACGGCTGCAAGACCGTGCTTACAAGGATTTAACGGCGCCAACACAAGGAAGCGGACGCGCACAAGCGCCGCGATCCCCTGCCTCTAAGAACATCGGCAGTGAAACGGGCCCGCTTGACCCCTGCAAAAAATCTTTACAGCGTGGCGGCGGCCACGGGTGTCTTGGCTCCCAGCGCCTCGCCCACGGCCTCGGCGAAGACGTCCAGCGACTCCTCGATCTGCTCGTCGGTCGCCACCAGGGCGACCAGCACCCGCAGGCAGTTGCCGTGCATGCCGGCCTTGAGGATCATCAGGCCGTGGCGCAGCGCCGCCTCGGCCACGGCGGTTGCGATCTCCGGCGCCGGCTGCTTGGACGCGGCATCGCGCACGAACTCCAGCGCCAGCATCGGCCCCAGCCCGCGGACGTCACCGATCTGGGGATGTGTCGCCTGGAGCTCGGTGAACCGCGCGCGCATCCGCTCGCCGATCGCGCGGCCGCGGGCCAGCAGGTCGAGCCGGTCGATCTCGTCGAGCACCGCGATCCCGGCCACACAGCCCAGCGGCGAGCCGACGAAGGTGCCGCCGATCGTCGAGTCGCCGGCCACGTCGACCACCGATGCGCGGCCGAGCACGCCCGAGATCGGCACCCCGGCGGCAATCGACTTGGCCACCACGATCAGATCCGGCTCGACGCCGAACTGCTCGATGGCAAACATCGTCCCGGTGCGGCCGAAGCCCGACTGCACCTCGTCGGCGATCAGCACGATGCCGTGCTCGTCGGCGATCTCGCGCAGTCCGCGAACCCACTCGGCCGGCGGCACCACGAAGCCGCCCTCGCCCTGCACCGGCTCGAAGATGATCGCGGCCACGTTCTCGGCGGCGACGTGGGTGACGAACATCGAGCGCAGCGCGTCGAGCGCGGCCGCCGACGGATCGTCGGCCGAGTCGCGGTAGGGATACGGGTAGGGCGCGCGGTAGACCTCGGCCGCGAACGGCCCCATGCCGGCCTTGTAGGGGTGCTGCTTGGAGGTCAGCGACATCGCCATCAGCGTGCGGCCGTGGAAGCCACGGTCGAACGCGATCACGGCGCTGCGGCCGGTGGCCAGCTTGGCGAGCTTGATCGCGTTCTCGACCGCCTCGGCGCCGGAGTTGAAGAACGCGGCCTTCTTGGCGCCGGCGATCGGCGTGCGGGCGAGCAGCCGCTCGGCCAGCTCGACGTACGACTCGTACGGCACCATCGTGAAGTCGGTGTGGAGGAAGCGGTCGATCTGCGCGTGCAGGGCGGCCGAGACGGCGGCGTTGGTGTGGCCGACGTTGAGGCAGCCGATGCCGCCGGTCCAGTCGAGGAAGGTGTTGCCGTCGACGTCGGTGACCGCGACGCCGTGCGCGTGGTCGATCGCGATCGGCAGGTAAATGCTCTTGGCGTCGGCGATCACGCGCTGCTTGCGCTCGAGAATCTGCTTCGACTTCGGCCCGGGCACGGCGGTGCGCAGTTCGATCGTCTTCCCCATGGTGGCTCCCCTCCTGCAGCGCCCGGCTGGGCGAGGCGGCGACGGATGATACCAGGGCACAGGCCGCGTACACTGCCGGTGGACATGGTGCTTTCCGACCACACGATCCGCGAGGAGATCGCCGCCGGGCGGATCGTGATCGAGCCATATGACGACGACCTGGTACAGCCGTGCAGCATCGATGTCACGGTTGGCGACACCTTCCGGGTGTTCCGCAACTCGCGCTATCCCTACATCGACGTCAAGCTCGAGATGGAGGACCTGACCGAGCTGGTGCGGGTGGGGCCGGACGAGCCGTTCATCCTGCATCCGGGCGAGTTCGTGCTGGGAGTGGTTGCGGAGCGCGTCGCCCTGCCCCACGACATCGTCGCGACGCTGGACGGCAAGAGCTCGCTGGGCCGGCTGGGGCTGGTCGTCCACCAGACCGCGGGCGTGATCGACGCCGGCTTCGACGGCCACATCACGCTCGAGCTGGCCAACATGGCGAACCTGCCGATCACCGTCTATCCCGGCATGCGAATTGCCCAGCTCAGCTTCATGACGCTGACCACGCCCGCCGACCGGCCGTACGGATCGGGTGGGCTGGGCAGCAAGTACCAGGGCCAGGCCGAGCCGACCCCCAGCCGCTACTACCAGAACTTCGCAGACCGTCCGTGACCGTGCTGGTGACAGGCGCCGCCGGCTACGTCGGCCGAGAGGTGGTGGCCGCGCTGGCGGCCTCCGGCCGGCCGGTGCGGGCGCTGGTGCATCGCTCCCACGGCGACGCCCAGGACGGAGTCGAGCACGTCCACGGCGACGTCGCCGACGCCGAGTCGGTGCGGTCGGCGGCCGAGGGCTGCGACGCGATCGTGCACCTGGTGGCGATCCTGAACGGCTCGGACGCCGAGTTCGAGGCGGTCAACACCGGCGGCGCCCGAAACGCCGTGGCCGCGGCACGGGCGAACGGGATCCGCCGGCTGGTGCACATGTGCGCTCTGGGCGTCTCGAAGGAACACGCGCCGCTGACCCGCTACTGGGGTAGCAAGTACGCCGGCAAGCTGGCGGTGACCGAGAGCGGCCTGGACTGGACGGTGATGGAGCCGAGCTTCGTGTTCGGGCAGAACGGCGGCGCCCTGAAGACGTTCGAGAGCCTGATCCGCCCGCCGCTGGCTCCTGTGATCGGCAACGGCCGCTACCGTCACCAGCCGGTCTGGCTGGGCGACGTCGCCACCGCCTTCGTGCGCGCCCTGGAGCGACCCGAGACGATCGGCCGCACCTACGGCCTGGGCGGTCCCGAGGCGTTCGAGTTCGACGACCTGCTGGATGAGCTGGCGCGCGTCACCGGCCGCTCGCCACGCCGCAAGCTCCACGTCCCGGCCGGGCTGATGAAGGCCCAGGCGACGGTGCTGCAGTACCTGCCGCCGCCGCTGAAGGTGACCCGCGACCAGATCGTGATGCTGCTCGCGGGCACCGAATGCGACCTCGGTCCCATGCGCTCCGAGCTCGGCATCGAGCCCGCCTCGATCGCCGAGGCGTACACCCGCTGATCGCTCGCGATGCGCGCCGGAGCGCACCTTTCGGCGAGCACTTGGAGTCGTCGTCCCGCGTTGCTACACTCGGCATACCACGGAAAGGAGGTGGTCCGACTTGTTGGATGGTTCAAGACGGGCGAGTGGAGGTGCTCGCGGGTAGAGGCGAGTCCCTGGACCTAAGGGGAATCGCTGCAGCCGGCGTTGGGACCGCCGCCACCACCTCGGTGGTCGGGCAGGCAATCGCCACTACCTAATCCACGCGAAATCGCCGCCATGGGGCGCGTCGGGATCCCGGCGCGCCCCGTGGATTTTCTGGGGTCGGGTCAGGCGACCTTCATATAGATCCAGGCGGATCGAGCCTCGCCGTGATCGGCATCCCCTGCGAAATAGACGCGCTGGCGAAATGGGACGCCGCGGCCGAACGGACCGACGTAGTACGCGGAAGCCACACCCGTCGATCCCATCCTGAAGCAGGGCGAACGTGACGGACTCGAGAATCGCCCGCCGACGAAGTGTGACACCTCGAAATGCACGCATGCACCGGGATGCACCGGCAGCACCCGGCCGATGATCCGCGGATGGACACCCGCCCGGTAGAGCCGGTACTTTCCCGAGACGGCGAAGTAGCCGGTCAACGTCCGGCTCATCAGCGGGAGGACGCCCATCTGGACATGCATGCTCACGGCGGGCAGGTATGTCCCGCCTCCGGCGTAGGTTGCATACAGGAACGTGAGCCGCTTGGGCGCGTATCGGGCCGTGAACCTGCCGGTTCCGTCCACGTTCCCCGCTGCCAGGACCGACCACGAGCCGCCATACGGCCGCTTATAGATGACGACCCGCCGGTTGAGGCCGTGCGCGCTCAACTGCACCGTCACGTTGCGGGCCTGGCCGTAGATGGTGAGGGGAGCCGCGACCGAGATCGTGGGCTGGACATTGAGTGGCCCACTGAGAACCCGGAACGTTGGCGACGCACCGGTGCCACTCACACCGTCGGCGGTCACCGCGAACAGGCGCGAGGAGTCCGGCGCCCACGCAAGCCCGCGCGGAGCCAGGAACTGACCGACCGGCCGGAAGCTGTAGTACCGCGAGTAAGCGGCGCCGCCGGTTGCATAGACAAGGATGTCGGGATGCAGCTGAGCCGAGCCCAGGGCGAGGTGGGTGCCGGCCGGAGAGTACGCCACGGCCTGGCTTCCATAGAACCCTGAACGGCCGTATGAGCCGGAGTGGTAGTTGCGGATCTTCGCCCCGTCCGCCGTGGAGTACTCCGGGACCAACCGCGGCTGATCGGCGGCGATGGCGATTCGGTCGCCCGCGGGAGAGAGCGCGAGGTCGTGTTCGCCGCTGCCGTAGGCTGAGTT
>JAWVDZ010000411.1:0-11479 GCA_033856955.1 Gaiellales bacterium | reverse complement strand
GCCGGGCCTCGGCGCTGTCGGCCTCGGCGCGGGTGTCGGCCAGCACCAGGCGCGTGACCTTGCCGGAATGGCGGCGCACCAGCTCGAAGGCCGCGTAGCCACCCATCGAGATCCCGCAGACGGCCTGCGGGCGCTCGATTCTCGATGCCACGAGGTCGGCCCAGTCGGCCAGCGACCCGGTTCCCGGGTAGTCGATCGGCAGGCCGTCCAGGCCGGCCCACATCGTGGCGTCGAGCGGGAAGGCGTGGAGCAGGATAACCGCCGCGCATCCCGCTTCACAGGATGCGGGCGAACATTGCCGAGATCACCAGCTCCACGGCCAGCGTCCCGGTGGCGTTGCGCGCGTCCAGCACCGGGTTCACCTCCACCACCTCCAGCGACGACATCTTGCCGCTGGTTGCCAGCATCTCCATCGCCAGGTGGGCCTCGCGATAGGTGATGCCGCCGCGCACCGGAGTACCCACGCCGGGCGCTTGATCCGGATCGAGCACGTCCATATCCAACGAGACGTGCATGAACGGCGCACCCGAGGCGATCGAGATCGCCTCCTCCATCACGTCGCGCATGCCGCGCCGGTCGACGTCCTCCATCGTGAACACGCGCAGGCCCAGCTCGCGAAGCCGCGCCCGCTCGCCGGAGTCAACGCTGCGAACGCCGACCAGGGCCGTGTGCTGCTCGACGATCATCGGCAGCGGCCAGGCCGAACTCTCGAAGCGGGGGTCGTTGGCCAGGCCCAAGGCAACCGCCAGCGGCATGCCGTGGACGTTTCCGCTGGGCGAAGTGGTGGGCGAGTTGATGTCCGTGTGGGCATCCATCCACAGCACGCCGCCGGGCGCGGCGTGCGCGCGGGCGAGGCCGCCCAGCGTGCCGATCGCGATCGAGTGGTCGCCGCCCAGCACCAGCGGCATCTCGCCATCGGAGACGGTTGCGGCGACGTGGTCGGCGAGCTCCTCGCAGGTGCGCTTGATCGCGCTCCAGTAGCGGGCCGAGGGGTCACCCTCATCGAGCGCCTCGACCATCCCGGTGCGGACGTTGCCGTGGTCGTGCACCGAGAGGCCAAGCTCCTCGATCCGCTCGCCGAGCAGCGCGTAGCGGATCGCCGAGGGTCCCATGTCCACCCCGCGCCGGCCTGAGCCGAGGTCGAGAGCAGCCCCGATCACGCCGACAGGGCGGGCATGCTGCTGCGATGGTGGGTCGGCGGTCACGCCCGCGAACACTACCCAACGGCGTGTCCTGGGGGCTGGCGGCCATTCGATTTGCCCCTAAAGGGTTAGACGGGAACGCCGATAAGGCTATGGACCCGGCGTCCCCCCGACGCCATTGCCACACCCAGCATCATCAGGAGGACCGTAAAGATGGTCGATCTGGCGAGCATTCGCAACGCCTCATTCTCGCTCACGCCCACCGGGTACAACCCGGAGCAGGTCGATCGCTTTCTGGGCGAGATCGCTGACTCCGGTACCGCCGGCGTCGATCTGGCCGCGCTTCGCAACGCGTCCTTCTCACTGACCCCGACCGGATACAACCCGGAAGAGGTCGATCAGTTTCTGGGCTCGATCGCCGACCAGCTGGCCGCCGCCCCGGCGCCGCAGAATGCGCAGAACGAGCCCCCGACGCACGAGCAGCCCGAGGCCGAGGCTGAGCACGACGAGCCCCAGGCCGAGGCTGAGCGCCACGAGCCCGCGGTCGAGGCTGGGCATCAAGAGCCCCAGGCCGAGGCTGAGCACGACGAGCCCGAGGCCGAGGTCGAGCACCACGAGCCCGAGGCCGAGGTCGAGCACCACGAGCCCCAGGCCGAGGTCGAGGCTGAGCACGACGAGCCCGAGGCCGCGGTGGAGCACCACGAGACGTATGACACCGACGACGTGGAGCAGGCGGTGGCGTTCGAGGCCGCCCGGATTCACGCCGAGACGGCGCCCGAACCGGCCGGGATCGGCGAGCCGCCGGTGGTGAACCTCCCCGAGCCGATCGTGATCGAGCGCGCCCCGGCCGCCTTCGGCGACCTCGCAAGCGCCGTCGACCAGGCTATCGCGACGCTGGACAGCTTCCTCAAGAACGAGCTTCAGACGGTGCGCGAGGCGAGCGCTCTTGAGATCGACGACATCCACGAGGAGCGGCGCCGGCTGGTCGATGAGGCCGAGCAGGTCGCCTACAAGCACATCGAGGACACCAACGCGCACGCGGAGCGAATCGTGGACGAGGCACGCCACGAGGGCGAGCGCATGCGCAAGCGGTTCGAGCAGGAGCTGCGCGACGAGCGCGAGCGGTTCGAGCAGGCGCTGGCCGATCGCGACGCCCAGGCCCAGGCCCGTGTGGCCGAGGTGCTCGAGGCCGCAGAGGCACGCCGGCGCGAGGCGGACGAGCTGGTCGCAAGCGCGGCTCAGGCTCAGGCACACATGCTGGCCTCGTTCGAGCAGGCCAGGAGCTCGCTGATCCAGGCCGCGGAGCGAACCCACCTCACCGATGTGCAGGTGGCGTCCCCGGACGAGGACACGGATGAGCGCGACGCCTCAGCCGCAGCTTGATGCAGAACTCGCTCCGTTTACCCTGATCTCGGCGGAGAGCGGGATCACGGTCGCGCTCGACGAGCTGATCAAAGCCGGCCCAGTCGTGCTGGCATGGATCGAAAACGCGGATCACGACGATCCCCGCCGAGAGATGTTGCACGATCTGGGTGGTCTGATCGCGAGCTCGGCGGCGCGGCTGGTGGTGGTCTCCGGGCCGGGATCGTCCATCGCCCGGCAGCTTGCCAACGGCGGCTCTGCTGAGTGGCTGACCGATGCCTCGGGTGACGCCTCCCGCGCCTTCGGGCTGATCGACCAGCGCCGCATGCGGCGCAACCGCCTGCTCGACGGTCTGTTCGTCGTCGACGAGCGGCGCGTGCTTCGGCTCGCCTTCGTCGTCCAGGAGCCGGGACAGTGGATCCCGGCCTCGTTTGTCGCCTCGCGTCTCGCCCGGCTTGGCACCGCCTTCCATGAGCCGGTCGTCACCGCCGACGAGGCGGCGAAGGCGATCGGTGAGACGGAGCTGGAGGCGCTCGTGCGCGGTGTGGGCGAACGGCTCGGCCTCTCGCCCAACGAGCTGACGCAGCTTGCGACCGCCAGCCGCTTTCGCGACCTGGGCATGAGCGTCGTGCCCGACGAGATCATCACCAAGGAGGGACCGCTCTCCGATGACGAGTGGGCGATCGTGCGCCGCCATCCCGAGCGTTCCGCCGAGATGCTCGGCGACAGCCCGCTGTTCGCGACCGTGCGCGAGATCGTGCGGGCCAGCCACGAGCACATGGACGGAAGCGGTTATCCGAACGGCCTGGCCGGCGAGCGGATCCCGATCGGTGCGCGCATCCTGCTGGTTGCCGAGTCATACCTGGCGATCGCGTTCGGGCGCTCCTACCACGGGCAGGAGCCGGACGGCGAACCGCTCGATGAGCTTCGGGCCGATTCCGGCACGCGTTACGACCCCGCGGTGCTGGACGCGCTGGCGGAGGTCGTGCGGGCTGCGCCGGCCGGCCGCGCTCAGACCGCCTGACCTACTCGAACGGCCGCAGGCGTCCACCCTCGTTCGCCAGGGCGGCGCCGAACTCGTCTTCCTCCTCGGCAACGCCCTTGATGCCGGGGCTGCGCTGCGACCAAAGCTGGTTCCCACTCGCCGCCAGCCGCCCACCGAGCCTGCCGTAGATCACGTTGACCGCCCCTACCACCGGAGTCGAGCTGTCGACCGGCCGAGTGTCGTCCTGGGGAGCTCCCACCGCGAGGTCGCCGGCCCCGTCGCCGTTCGCGTCGATGATCGCGAGCGACGCACCAAAGAAGTCACCGTAGTCGTTCCGCAGTGTCGCCACGCCCTCGATGCCGGGACTGTCCTGCGACCACAGCTGGTTGCCGTGCGCGGAGAGCCCAACCCCGACGACGCCGTAGAGCACGCTCACGCGGCCGACCGTGTTGAAGAAGCCGTCGTTGAACACGCCGACCGCGAGGTCGTCAGCCCCGTCGCCGTTGATGTCCCCGGCCGCAAGCGCCGATCCGAAGTTGTCGCCTCCGCACGGCCCAACCTCGAGACACGCCCAACCTGGATCGCCCTCGACGCCCTCTGAGCGCTGGCTCCAGGTCTTCTTGCGCGGGGACAGGCCGTTTGCGGAGCCGTAGCGAACCCGCACCAGTCCCGCCTCGAATCTGTAGAACCCGTTCCAGTAGTAGCCCATCTTCGGATCGCTGGCGACGACGTCGCCGAATCCGTCACCGTCGAAGTCACCGATCGCCACCGGCGTGTGTGGCACGGACCACGTCTGGCTGCCGGCCGCGACGAGCCCGGCGGGGCTGCCGAAGAGCGCCACCAGCGTGCCCTCGTCCCTGCTCGCCACCAGATCTCCGCGTCCATCGCCGTTCACGTCTCCCGCTGCCAGCGGCCCGGACAACCCACTCCACAGCTGCTTCGTGGCGCCTCTGAGCCCCGTCGGCGATCCGTAGAGCACGGTCACACCCTTCCCACCCACGACCGCGAGGTCGTCGAACCCATCGCCGTTCAGATCGCCCACGGCCACATCGCGGCCGAAGTCGCCGCCCTGCAGCGACCAGCGCTGAGCTCCCGCCGTCGTCAGGCCCTGTGAGGTTCCGTACAGCACGTGCACGGCGCCGCGGGTGACTCCGTTCGCCGACTCCTGCGCACCCGCCGCCATGTCCGCGTATCCGTCGCCGTCGAAATCGCCGGTTGCGGTGGCGCCGCCGATCGCTCCCCCGTCCAGGCCCGCGATCCCCAGCCGGCCAAGGTGCCAGAGCTGATCCGGCCCAGCGTACAGCCCGTTTGAGCTGCCGGGGATGATGTTGATCGCCCCGCGGATCGGCAGGGTGGCGAAGTGATCCGACGGCACGCCGACCACCAGCTCGGCGTCACCATCGCCGTTGAAGTCAGTGCGAAGGAGATCGGAGCCAAGTGCCGGGGTGGGTGTGAACAGCACGCCCGCCACCGTCAGCGCGGTCACCACTCGCGTGGAGTACGTCATTCTCAACCAATCCGCGCTTAGGGAATGACCAACTTACCACGTTCTCAGACCAACGGATACAGGCCCGACGCCTCAGCCCCAGGCTGCCGTACGATTGCGAGATGGCGGGACGGGCGGTGGTGACTGGAGCGTTCTCATACTCGGGTGGCGCGATCGCGCGGCGGCTGCTCGATCGAGGAGTCGAGGTGACCTCGCTGTCTCGGCGGCCGGCTCCTGCCGGCCATCCGCTGGCCGGCGTTGTCGCACGCCGGCGGTTGCAGTTCGAGGACGCGGCGCAGCTGACGCATGCGCTCGAGGGCGCGGATCTGCTGTTCAACACGTACTGGATCCGGTTCCCTCGCCGCGGCATGACCTTCGGCCAGGCGGTCGCGAACAGCCGGGTGCTGTTTCAGGCGGCGAGCCGGGCGGGGGTGCGCCGGATCGTGCACCTCTCCGTCACCAACGCCTCGGCCGGATCGCCGTATGCCTACTTCCGAGGCAAGGCCGAGGTCGAGCGCGTGCTGGCGGAGACGACCGACGAGCACGCCGTGATCCGGCCGTCGCTGGTGTTCGGCGGCCGAGAGGAGATCCTGATCAACAACATGGCCTGGCTGCTTCGGCACCTGCCGCTCTACGCCGTCGCCGGAGACGGTCGCTACCGCGTGCAGCCCGTATTCGTCGGGGACGTGGCCGAGCTGGCCGTTGCCGCAGCCGACCGCGCCGGCTCATCGACCGAGGACGCCGTTGGCCCGGAGGTGTACTCGTTCGATGAGTTCCTGGGCGTCCTCTCCGCGGCGCTGAACACCCGTGCCCGGCTGGTTCACCTGCCCCCCGCGGTGGTGGTCGCGCTGGGACGCGCGCTTGGACCGCTGCTCCGCGACGTCCTGATCACCACCGAGGAGCTCGGCGCTCTGAGCTCGCAGCTGCTCGTCTCCGACCGGCAGGCCACCGGGCACACCAGCTTTGCCGATTGGCTCCCCGGTGCGTCATCCTGGCTGGGGCGGCGATACGCCAACGAGCTTCGACGAAACTGGATCTGATGACCATGCTCACCCTCCACCTGCTGCGGCACGCGAAGTCCAGCTGGGACGACGACTCGCTGGCCGACCACGAGCGTCCGCTCTCGCCACGCGGCGTTCGCGACGCGAAGCGAATCGGCAAGCATCTGGGCAGGCTTCCCGCGCCGCCGGATCTGGTGCTGTGCTCGTCGGCCGTTCGCACCCGCCAGACGCTCGACCTCATCGGGTCGTCGCTGGGCGGCACAGCTGTCCACGTCGAGGAGGGGCTGTACGGAGCATCCGCCGGCGAACTGCTGGAGCGTCTGCGCGGCCTCCCGGAAGTGGCTCGCTCGGCACTCGTGATCGGCCACAACCCCGGCATCCAGGACCTGACGCTGGATCTGGCCGCCACCGGCCCTCTGCTCGATGCGGTGAGCGTGAAGTTCCCGACCTGCGCGCTGGCGACGCTCGCTCTCGGCGACCGGACGTGGAGCAGCGTGAGCAAGGGCGACGGCGAGCTGGTCGGCTTCTCGATCCCCAAAGATCTCAGCTGATCCAGCTCAGGTGCAGGCGCACCCGCTTCTCCGGAGTCACGCACTCCCACAGGTTGCACTCGTATCCACGGATGGAAACGGTCGCCCAGCCTCGCTTGAACGGATGCGCCGTTTCGCTTTGCAGCGTCATCGTCCAGGGGGCTGCGGCCGTGCAGCCGGCGTCGGGCCACGTGCCGCCGGTACCGCGAGCGACCAGCCCCAATCTCACCTGGCGGGCGGTGGCCTGGATGTCGGGGAAGCCGTCGAATGCCCCGTATGCGTAGGTGCCGGTGCAGTCGACGGTGCCGGTCAGCGTCAGCACGTGCGTGAGACGATTGACGGTTCCCGCCGACACGTGGACGTTCACCCGCGGCGCGACGTAGCGCACGGCTCGCACGAACATCGGGCCGCCGGGAAGGCTGGGATCGTCCAGGCCGCCGGGCGTGCCGATCATGATGTGATACCGGGTGCCGGCCACCAGGTCGACCTTGTCCACGGCGACACCGCTGAGGTCCTCGCCGCCAAGGGAAACGTCGCAGGCGAGCAGACGGGCGTGCCGGCGATGGCCGACGAAGACGCCCAGCGAGGGCCCTGATGGGTAGAGGCCGTGGACGTCGAACGAATACGTCCCGGACACCGAGGGCGTGAACCGGTACCAGACGGTGTGGGAGCTCGAAGCGCAGTCGCGGTCGCCGGGCGAGACCGTCGCCGAGGTCGTGTCGACGGTGGCCTCGAACGGCAGATTCGAGATGGCTACGGCATCCCCATAGCGATCATTCGACGGCGTCGCCGAAAGAGCCGGCACTGACATCATCATCAACCCGGCCAGCGCGAGCGCGCCGGCGGCCGCAAGCCGCTTGATGAGCATCGTCCCACGTCCTTCCTCCGACATCCCCGGTTCGACCCGGACATCAGCCTCCTATGAGAGCTCACCGTTGTCAAGACATCGTGCATACTTGGCCGATGGCTGGGGCACCTGAGTCCGAGGCCGAGCGCCTCTACGGCCTTTCGCCGGACGAGTTCATCCCGGCCCGGGACGAAACCGCGCGCCGGCTCCGGGACGAGGGGCGTCGCGAGGATGCCGCCGCGATCAAGGCGCTTCGCAAGCCGTCAAACCCGGCGTGGGTCGTCAACCGGCTCGCGCGCGAGGTTCCCAAGATCGTGGACGGCCTACTCGCAGCGGGTCAGCGGCTGCGCGATACGCAGCTGAGTGGTGGCGGGGGACTGAAAGGCGCGATGGAGGATGAGCGAGCGGCGCTCGACCGGGCGATGCGAAACGCGGAGGAGATCGCAACCCATGCCGGTCTCGCGTCCACGTCGACCATGCTGCGCGTGCGAGAGACGCTGCACCTGGCTGCGCTTGATCCCGAGGTCGCGGCCGACGTCAAGCGCGGAGTGCTCACCCGCGAGGGTCGCGCCGCCGGGTTCACCGGCTTGGCCGGGTTCGCAGTGCCGGCGGCGCCGCCCGACAAGCCGGTCAAGGTGAAGAAGGACACGACGGCGAAGCGGAGCACGAAGGCGAAGCGGAACACGACGGCGACGCGCGACCCGGCGACGGCGCGGTCTGATGCGGCGCGTCAACAGCGACTCGCGAAGGCGCGTGAGAAGGCGACCGCGGCTCAAGGCGATCTGAAAGCCGCGGTACGCGAGTTGGTGGATGTCGATCGCGCACTCGCCGCGGCCACGCGCCAGAAGGAGCAAGCCCAGACTCGCGTCGAGCGGGCACGCGCCCGCAGCGAGAAGGCGCTGGAGCAGGTGGCCGAGCTGCAGGAGTGACGGAGCACAGCCTCGGCCGTTGGGGCCGGAGGAATGAACCTCCTCCGGCCCCGAGGTGCTTCAGCCGAGGTGCCGCAGGTCGATGACGAGCCGGCCGGTATCGCCGTTGTCGCCCGACGTGTCCATCTGGCCGCCGGCATCGGAGAACCGATCGGTGCCACCGGTCACTGCGAGCACGGCGTTTCGGTCATTGACGACGCCGGCCACGGTGATCGTGCCACGGCCGCTGAGACGCAGCGTGGCATGACACAGGGCACCGTTGAAGTGGTGCAGGCAGGTGGCCCAGACCATCCCGATCCTTCGGCCGTCCGCGTTCCACAGCGACTCGGTGAAGAGGATGTAGTCACCGACCGAGTCGCGGGAGTTGTGATCGGCATCCACGGGCTTGAAGCGCTCGCTCTTCGTCAGCAGAACAAGCTCGCCGGCCGTGGCCGGAGCGGCGAGCCGGGGGGCGCCGGCGGAGCGGCCCCACGGGCGAAGAGCCTGGTCGCCGTTCGATGCTGATGCACCGACGGCGCTGACCGCAACCAACACCGCCGCAACGGCGGCAAACGCAAGCAGGATCGCTATCGACTTCCTCATGTCCGACCTCCAGAGCTGTGGTCTGACGGCAGAGCCAGCCGCCAATGCCAGGCTACCCCGTATCCGCACCGGCGAACCGGTGATGTTCGCCCGCTGGCATGGACGTGACGTGGACGGATGGCGAGGGACAGAATCGAACTGTCGACACCGCGATTTTCAGTCGCGTGCTCTACCAACTGAGCTACCTCGCCGCGGCGCCCAGTCTACCGCGGCGCCAAGGGCTTCGGCTCATCTCGAAGAAGCGGCCTCCGGGACGGTGCTACCGCTCCTCGAAGGCCGCTCTTGCCGGACATCCCACCACGCAGCGGCGTCCGCGTCAAGGGGCGAATTGGAGCCAGACCTCGTTGCCCACATCGGCATCGATCAGCTCGGCCGCGCTGCCGCGATTGATCGCGATCGAGAGCCGCTGCTCCGAGTCCTCGAACACCACCAGCTCGCCGCTGGCCACGTCGGCGAAGGTGAGCGCACAGATCGCGTAGTAGCGGTCGTCGCCCCTCGCCAGCTCGACCCGACGGCCGCTCGCGAACAGCTCCCCCAGGTCTGACGCGCTGACCGAAAGCTGGACGTTGCCGAAGCGGTCAACGTGCTGCACGGTGGCGCCGAGCAGCGTCCCTTCGAGCTTGAATCCGGGCTCCAGGGGCCGCACCAAGCTGTCGGACTCGATCTCTGGCCCCAGCAGGCGCGGGTCGAGTCCGGCGGCCAGGTGCCCGGCCACCGGGGCGAACACGTCGCGGCCGTGGAACGTGCGCGAGACGGCGTGCAGCATGTACACGGCGTTGCTGATCTCGACCGCCAGGTCGACGCCGCCGCAGGCCTCGGCGGCCGGCACCAGCAGCCCGTTGTCCGGCCCCACGAACAGGCGTCCGTCGCCGCTTCGAAGCGCCACCGCCCGGCGCTGCGATCCGACGCCGGGATCGACCACCGCCATGTGCACGCCGACCGGCAGAAACGCGATCGAGGCGGCCAGCACCCGCGCGCCCTGCGCCACCGACTGCGCATCGATGCCGTGGGCAAGATGGATCACCTCGGCATCCGGGCAGGTACGGACGATCACGCCGTGGCAGATGCCGACGAACGGGTCGGCCGAGCCGAAGTCGGAGAGGAACGTGACCACCGGGCGCATCGCGCTCACTGTACCGCCGCCCGAAGCACGGCCTCCACCAGACCCTCCACGTCATGCGGATCAGCCTCGATCAGCGGCTCCACGCCGTGCTCGCGCAGCGTGCCGCTGGTCACCGGACCGATCGAGACCGCCCGCAACGAGCCGAGGTCGCGGCCGTCCAGGGCGCCCAGCACGTTGGTGACGGTGGAGGATGAGGTAAACGTGACCAGATCGGCCGCCATCACGGCGTCCGCGTCCACCGGCTCACGCCGCGTGCGGTAGAGGTGCAGCACGTCCACCTCGGCCCCCCGCTGCCGAAGGCCGTCGGACAGCACCGGGCGGGCGCCCTCGGCCGTGGCCACCAGCACCCGCCGGCCGGCCACGTCACCGAGCGCCTCGACCAGCGACTCCTGGACGGCCTGCTCGGCGACCACGTCGGCGATGATGCCGCGGTCAGCGATGGCGGCCTCGGTGGCGCGTCCCACCGCCGCCACCGTGACGCCGTGCAGCACCCGCACGTCGCCGTCGAGCAGCCGCTCCACGCCGTTGGCGCTGGTCAGGCAGACGACGTCGTACGAACCCAGGTCGGGCGGCTGGAAGGGCAGCGGCTCGATCACGATCGCCGGCGCCTCGACCACATCGGCGCCCAGCTCCGACAGGCGGGCGGCGAGCGCGCTTGCCTGCGGCCGCGCCCGCGTCACCACCACCCGGCGGCCGAACAACGGCCGCCGCTCGAACCAGCTCAGCCGCTCGTGCAGCGACGCCACCTCACCCACCAGCGTGATCGCGGGAGGCTGCAGGCCGGCCGCGGCCTCGGCGATCGCGTCCAGCCGCGCCGTCACGGTGCGCTGGCCGGGCCGGGTTCCGCTTGCGATCACGGCCGCCGGCGTGTCCGGCGGCTTGCCGGCTGCGATCAGGCGCTCGGCGTTGTGCGCCAGCGCCCCCACGCCCATCAGGAACACCAGCGTGCCGGGTGCGGCCGCCAACGACGGCCAGTCGAGGTCGCTCTCGGGCTTGGTGGGATCCTCGTGGCCGGTGACCACCGTGACCTGCGCCGCCATGCCCCGCTGGGTGACCGGGATGCCTGCGTATGCGGGCACGGCGTACGCCGACGAGATGCCGGGCACGACCTCCCACTCGACGCCCGCGGCCTGCAGCGCCAGCGCCTCCTCGCCACCGCGGCCGAAGATGAACGGATCGCCGCCCTTCAGCCGAACGACGCAGGCACGGCGGCCGCCCAGCTCGATAAGCAGCGCGTTCGTCTCCTCCTGGGTGAGCGCGTGGCGGCCGGCCTCCTTTCCGGCGTAGATCCGCTCGGCGGACGGGTTCGCCATCGCCACGATTCGTGGATCGGCCAGCCGGTCGTAGACCAGCGCATCGCAGCGCTCCAGCAGCTCGCGGCCGCGCAGCGTCAGCAGGCCGGGGTCGCCGGGGCCGGCGCCGACCAGGTACACGGTCACGCCGCCACCCACGATCGCAGCCGAAGCTGCCCCGCCTCGTGCCAGGCGTGCGC
>JAWVDZ010000410.1:0-2825 GCA_033856955.1 Gaiellales bacterium | reverse complement strand
TCACACGTGACGTTCCACCTCGAAAGCTGGTGGTGGGGAGCCCGGCGCGTGTGCTCCGCGACGTGCCGGACGAAGAGCTGCTCTAGGAACCAGCGCCCCTCCCGCCTGCCGATCAGCAACAGTGCCGTTGGACGGAAGGCCCCGCTCAGATGACCAGCGTGGCCGAGGAGCCGGCCGCGTGATCGGCGTCACCGGCAAAGCGCACCCGCCAGATGCCCGCGGCCGGCGCCATCGAGAAGACGTAGCCGCCCTTGGGGCCGACGGTGGCGGTGGCGCGAGCCACCCAGCCCGAGGCGGCGTGCCGCTGAAGCGTGACGGTGCTGCCGGCCAGGTGCGGCTTCATGGTGCCGCGAAAGTGGCCGTTGGACGCGGCCAGCGTCAACGCCGGATGCACCGCGACGTGCACCACCGGCGAGAAGGCCATCGGGCGCACCAAGCGGTAGGCGACGTTCTTGAGCGGGCGGCGCGACACCGCGAACCGACCCTCGGAGTCGAGCGTTGGCGTCGCCGTGGCAGTCGTCCAGGTCGCTGCCGAGCCGAGCCGGAACTCGAGGTGAAACGGCCCCAGCGGCTTTGGCCACAGCCGCCCCGTGAGCATGAACCCCTGGCCCGCGGTGGCGGTGGTGGGCGCGCTCAGGGACACCTGCAACAGCCGGAAGTACGTCGAGCGCAGGCCCATCGCCGACTGGACGGCCATGCCGGTGTAGCTGCGATCGCCCTGCGAGGTGTGGATCACGGCCGCAGTCACCCTCTGTGACGGCACGTCGACGACCTGATCGAGCGTGCGCACCACTCCCGGCAGGCCGAGGGCGGCCGCGAGTCCGCTCTGGGTGTACAGCCTCGGCGCCCATGTGTGGTTCGGGTTGAGCCCGCCGGCGGCGTCGTAGGGATCGTTGACGGCCTTCAGGTAGCCCTGGTCGGTTCCGCCCCACGAGACGTGGATCGTCGAAGTGCGTCCGCCCGAGCTGGACGAGAAGAAGGTGGTGGCGACGTTCCCGCCGTACATCACGACCTGCCGTTGGGTGGCCGCCACCGCCGCATCGGAGGCGGCAGCCTGCCGCTCGATCGGGCAGTACACCTGGCTGCGGGTGTCGGGATAGGCATCGAACCGGCCGCCGCCGCGGGTGGCCGCGGCGTACGAGCGAGCCGCCACGGCCTGGGTCTGCACCGCCTGAGCCGGCCAGGACGCGGGCACCTCGCAGGGCACGACGCCGCGCACGTACTTCTCGGTCGGAACCAGGTTGATCACGTCCATCGATCCGCCGCTGCGGGTGATCTTGAAGCTGCCCCACCAGTGGTCGTGGCTGTAGCCGTTGAGCGCCGCGTCATCCAGCCGCAGCGGAGCGTTGCCTGGGGCGATCGTGAGCGGACTCGCTATCCCTACCCAGACGTATGCCGCGTCGGCAACGCTCCACAGCCGAAGCTTGCCCGCCATCGGCCCCACATCGACCCGGTAGCTGCCCGCCGGCAGGGTGTGCGGTCCGCTGCCGTCGCCGCCGGTCGCCGACGAGGCGGTGGCGAGATGCACCGAGGGCCGCAGGCCGGTCAGCAGCACGCGCTCGGTGGTGGCAGGCTGGAGCAGGCCGAGCTTGGTGTCGGTGTAGTAGTGATCGAGGATCTGGGCGTGCGTCCAGCCGTGCTGGGCGTAGCCGAGCGCACCGTACTGCGACATGCCGATGCCGTGGCCCCAGCCGTGGCCGGTGAGCGTAAAGAGGGTCGCCCCCTCCGCCTGGGCGGAGCCGGCACCGAGCCCGGCCAGGACGGCGAGCAGAATCGCGCAGCGACGGTGCATCGAGAATCTCATCGGCATCAATCCGGTACCCCACGACCGCCGGAACGGTTCTGCACTGTGTTGTAGCACCCACTTGTTGGAGCACCTCCGTCGGGGCCGACTACAGACGGGCGGCGCTGTCGTCGATAACCTGCCGTGGCGCCATGAATCCGATCGCCATGCTCCCTCCACCCCTTCGCTCCGCCGCCGAGATCGCCCTCACGCTCGTGATGGCGATCGTGATCGCCTACCTTGCGCAGGCGTTCGTGGTCAAGCCATACGTGGTGCCGAGCGTGAGCATGTCGCCCACGCTGAAGAAGGGCGACCGCCTGATCGCCGACCGGCTCAGCCTCCAGTTCCGTGATCCCGGCCGGGGCGAGATCGTCGTCTTCCACCCACCCACCTGCGTGTCAGGCGAGAACTTCCAGGGCGTCTGCACCACCACCGACCGCACCCGCCGCGTCGGCTCCTCGTCACAGACCTTCGTCAAGCGCGTGATCGGGCTGCCCGGCGAGCTGATCTGGGCGACCCGCGGCCACGTCTGGGTGAAGGCGGCCGGGTCGAAGCCGGTGGAGCTGAGCGAGCCGTACCTGCACGGCACGCGGACGGCCGACTTCAGGCGCACGCTGATCCCGGCCGGTTACTACTTCATGATGGGCGACAACCGGGGCAACTCCGACGACAGCCGCAAGTGGGGGTGCGAACCGCGCGGGGACATGGTCGGCATCGCCCGCGTGCGCTACTGGCCGCTCGACCGCGTCGGCATCCTCTGACCGCCGGTAGACTGACCGCGCGGTCAACCCGGGGAGTGCGGTAGGTGCGGTTGCGTCGTTCTTGCCTGGCGGTGCCGGGCTCATCACCCAAGATGCTGGCGAAGGCGGCGGTGCTCGCCGCCGACCAGGTGTTCCTCGACCTCGAGGATGCCGTCTCGCCGCTCGAGAAGGTCGACGCCCGGGCCAACGTCGTCGATGCGCTGAACCGCAACGACTACTCGGGCAAGACGCGTGTCGTGCGGATCAACGGCGTGACGACGGAATGGTGCCTGGGCGACCTG
>JAWVDZ010000409.1:0-3952 GCA_033856955.1 Gaiellales bacterium | reverse complement strand
CAGCAGCACGCCGTCCACCAGATCCAGCAGCGCGTCGACCCGGCCGGCCGGGGTCGACCGCGGCAGCACCACCGCCAGCGCCCCGAACCGCTCCAGCGGCTCGCGCAGCGACGGCTCGACATGCGGCAGCATCGGATCCTCCAGCTCGATCGTGTAGCCGATGACGGGGGAGCCGCTCAGCGCAGCCATGCACGGACGAGCGCGTTGGCGAAGCCGAGGCCGTAGCGGAAGTGGGCCGGCTTCTTGCTGGTGCCCGAGATGCGCGAGGTGATCGTGACCGGCACCTCGAGCGAGGTCAGCCCCTTCTTGGACGCCTCGACGATGAACTCCGAGTTGTGGAACTGATCCTGGCGGAACTCGAGCCCGCGCAGCGCCTGGGTGCGCACCGCGCGGTAGCCGCAGGCCGGGTCGGTCACCCTGCTCCACGTCAGCAGCGAGAGCAGCTGCGCGAACAGCTTGATGCCGAGCTCGCGGGCGGCGTGGTTGGGATCGGCGTCCCCCAGCACGCGCGATCCGCCGACCACGTCCGCCTCGCCGGACACGATCGGGCCGACCAGCCGCGACAGCTCGGACGGCTGGTGCTGGCCGTCGGCATCCATCGTGGCGACGATCTCAGCGCCGGTGATCAGCGCCAGCCGGTAGCCGGTGCGAAGCGCCGCGCCCTGCCCGCGGTTCATCGGCAGGCGGATCGCGGCCGCGCCCGCCGCTCGCGCGGCCTCGGTCGTGCGGTCGCTCGAGCCGTCGTCGATCACGATCGCGTGCAGCGGCAGCTCGCACACCGACTCCGGCAGCGCGCCCAGCACGTGGTGGATGTTCTCGGCCTCGTTGTAGGCCGGGATCACGACCGCGATGCCGCCGGCGAACACCTCCGGGTGCCCGAACTGCTCGAACTGGTCGAGCGCCAGGTTCTCGATCAGCCGCGTCAGATCGCGTCGCGCCCGCTCCTGGCGGCCGGACAGGGTGAACGCGAACAGGTACAGGATGCCGACCGCGAGCACCGTCGCGCCCAGCACCTGGCGGCCGCCGCCGCGCTTGAACGAGAACTCGTCGAACCCCCAGCCGATCACGCTCGGCGCCACCGAGAGCACCAGCAGCGGCAGCACGAACACGGCCATCCGAACCATCAGGTCGCCGTTTCCGATCCGGCCGTTGCGGTAGCTGCGGATCGTCAGCACCGCGAACACCAGCGCGACCAACAGGCCGGCGGAGCGAAGCGGTGTCAGCGGCATCGGGCGGGCTCCGGGTGGGGGTCGGGAGGGCGCTCACGCAGCGCGCTGAGCGCAACTGTAGCGCCCATCACCGCCATCACGGCGAGGCTGGGGGCGATGTGCATGTACAGCCGGTGGGCGGTCGCCTCCACGCTGTCGGCCTGCCCCGCCCGGTAGTGGGTGACGTAGGCGCCCAGCGTCAGCACCAGGTTCGGCAGCGTCACCGCAGCCAGCAGCCGGGCCGGCGTGTTCCACCAAAGCGGCGTGGTGAGCGCGATCAGCCCCAGCACGATCGGCCAGAACAGCCCCCAGTGCGCCGTCTCGGCGAGCGTGCGGGCGACGTGGTCGACGATCCACAGCGGATGCAGGTAGAGCGTCTTGAAGTGCGAGCGGTTGGCGGGGATGTCATGCACGCGCTGGAACACCTGCCAGGGCACGATGAACACCGCGAACCAGGCGATCCAGATTCCCGCCCCGGGCGTCCGCCACGCCCGCCGCACCAGCAGCACCGCCACCAGCACCGCGGCGCAGGCAACCGTGCCCTCCAGCTTCGTCCAGGCCGCGGCGCCGGCGGCGAAGCCCGACAGCGCCGCGTAGCGCGTGCCGCCGTCCAGCAGCCACAGGTAGGCGCCCAGCACGCACACCGTGACGTAGCTCGCCAGCACCAGGTCGGCCAGGCCGTTGGTCATCAGCGTCGTGAACTCCGGCGTCATCACCGCCAGCGCGATGGCGGCGGCGGCCGGTGCGGGCGGCATCACCAGCCGAAGCAGCCACCACATCACCGCCGCCAGCGACACCGCGAACAGCGCCGCGGGCAGCCGCAGCACCGAGTCGTTGACGTGTCCCAGCACCAGCAGCACCGCGCCGTTCACGTTCGAGACCTCGAGCGGGTAGAACAGGTGCGGGCCGGACAGCCGCGAGAAGTCGAGGCTGTGATCGTCCAGCACGGCGACGCCCTTCAGACCCCAGGCCTTGAGGAAGTCGATCGAATCGATGCCGCCCAGCCGGAACGCCTGCAGCATGCCGAAGCCGAGCGTGGCCACGACCGCGGCCATCGGCAGTGCCACGGCCGGCCCGCCCCGGCCCGGCAGCGGCCGTCGTTCGGGCAGCGCCGGCGGGCGGGATCCGGTGGCGCGCACGATCAGGAACGCCACCGCCAGCGTCCACCGGCTGACGGGCAGGCCGACGAACGCCACCCCCAGCATCGCCAGCGAGACCATCGCCGTGCCGCACAGGTACGAGAGGCCGTGCAGCCCCCAGCGCCCCGGTGCGCTGCCGGCCACGCGCCGCGCCCACGGCCGCCCGGCCCACGCCAGCAGCAGGCAGGTCGCGATCGCGAGCAGCCAGTCGCTCACCCGGTCAGCTCCAGCAGTCGCCCGCTGGGCGTGCTCAGCCGCACGCGGTACCAGGACTGCAGCCCGTGCAGCGTGGCCGGCCGGGCGTCGGCGGTGACGATCACCCAGCGCGCCCCCGATGCCTCCAGCGACGCCCGGTCGAAGCCGCTCGTCACCTGGCGGCGCGGATAGAGGAAGTAGCGGGCGTCATCCGACCTGACCGGGCTCGTGACCACGTACTCGTCCCCGGCCGGGATCAGCGCGTCCGCCCGTTCCAGGAAGTCGCGCAGCGGATGCGTGACCGGAGTCGACAGCTGGTCGTGCACCTCGCGCACCATGAATCCCGCCTGCACCGCGAGGCCGGCGATCAGCAGCGCGACCGCCAGCCTGGCCAGGAGGGTTACTTTGCGGGCTGGGCTACCGGCGCCTGGCGCCACTGCGTGCTCGGGTCGATGCCCTCGGCGATGATGCGATGCTTGTGCCGCTCGACGCCGTGCAGCACGGACTCGATCAGCGTCTCGGAGAGCAGCGTCGGCTCGAGTCCCAGCGACGGCAGCTTGGTGTGCACCGGGTTGTAATAGTGCTCCTCGAGCTCGACGCGGGGGTTGGCGACGTGTTCGACCGTCACCTCGACACCCAGCTCGGCGCCGGCGTGGCGCACCTTCTCGGCCAGCTCGCCGACCGTGAACGACTCGGTGAACTGGTTGAACACCCGGAACTCGCCCGCCTCGGCGGGATTGTCGGCGGTCAGCTCGACGCAGCGCAGAGTGTCGACGATGTTCAGGAAGCCGCGCGTCTGGCCGCCCCGGCCGTACACCGTCAGCGGATGGCCGATCATGGCCTGCACGCAGAAGCGATTGAGCGCGGTGCCGAACGTCTGGTCGTAGTCGAAGCGCGTCATCAGCCGGTCGTCCAGCTTCGTCTCGTCCGTCTCGATGCCGTACACCACGCCCTGGTTGAGGTCGGTCGCGCGAAGGCCCCAGACGCGGCAGGCGAAGTGGAGGTTGGTCGAGTCGTGCACCTTCGAGCAGTGGTACAGCGAGCCGGGAAGCTTCGGAAACGGCAGCCGGTCGCGGCGGCCCTTGTGCTCGATATCGATGAAGCCCTCTTCGATGTCGATGTTGGGCGTGCCGTACTCGCCCATCGTGCCGAGCTTGACCAGGTGCGCGTCGGGGACGTGCTCGCGCATCGCCCACAGCAGCTTGAGCGTGCCGATCACGTTCGACTGCTGGGTCAGCACGGCGTGGTCGACGCTCTGCATCGAGAACGGCGCGCTGGGCTGCTCGCCGTAGTGGATGACCGCTTCCGGGAGCACGTCGGCGATCACCTGATCGAGGAACTCGCCGTCGTCGACGTTCCCGATCATCGCCTGGATGTTGTTCCCCGTGAGCTCGCGCCACGTCTCGATCC
>JAWVDZ010000408.1:0-6161 GCA_033856955.1 Gaiellales bacterium | reverse complement strand
CCATATTGCTGATCGGCGGCAACCCGCTCGGCGGGCTGCACGGCCCGTTCGCGCTCGCAACCGGGGTGCTGGCGGCCGGCCACATCTTCATGGCGGTCATCAACCCGTCCACCAGGCAGGCGCTGCGCGGCATGACGCTTGGATCGGTCGATCGCGCGTGGGCGGCCCAGCACCACCCGCGCTGGGTGGAGCAGGTCGAACAGGGCGCGGAGGAGACGGACTAGATCCTAGCTCGGCTTGACGATCATCAGGTAGAGGAACGTCAGCAGGATCAGGTTCAGCACGTTGCCGACCACCGGGCCGACCGGCGAGCGGGCCAGCTTCCTCGCGGCGTCGCTGACCGTGAGACCCTGCTCGGCCTCCTGCGTGGCGAGGTGATGGATGCGGTGGGCATGGCGGCCAAGCACGCCGCCGCCCAGCAAGACGGCGATCACCCACAGCACGTAGGCCGAGACGATCCAGGTCGCGCCGTAGTCGATGCCCTCCTTGTGCACGAGCACTGTCCCAGCCACGATCAGGAGCAGCGCGCCGGGCAGTGTGGCGACGTATTCGGAGCGAAAGTTGACCTTGCTCCACATCGCCAGCAGCTGGGGCGAGTCGGTCTTGCTCATCATGATGCCGCTCAGGTTGGCGACGCCAACCCCGGCCGCGAGCAGGACCAGGCCTGTCAGGTGGAGGAACAGCCAGAAGTGGATCATACGACTCCTTTGAGTTGGCTCCAGTGCACGTGGCTATGATCGCACGACCGTGCGGTACATGGTTGTCGAGACGTTCACGAGCGGGCCGGGGCCGATCTATGTGCGGGCCCGCGAACGCGGCCGGATGCTACCCGAGGGTCTGCGCTACGTCGAGTCGTGGATCGACGAGCGTCTCGACCGCTGCTTCCAACTGATGGAGACGGACGATCCGGCGCTGTTCGACGAGTGGATCGCCGCCTGGAGCGACCTTGGCGAGTTCGAGGTGGTGCCGGTGATCGGCTCTGCCGAGGCGTCGGCGCGCGTGCTTGGGGGCTAGGTGCTTTGCAAAATTTTACTTTGCAAGCTGCGGCACAAGGTATCCTTCGGAACATGGTCGACCACAGCCCCAGCACATGAGCGAAGCCGTGACAGAGGCGGGATTCACCGATCCCTCAACGGAGCAGCACTCGCTGATCTTCTCGACCACGGTGTGCTCGATCGTCGAGCACGGCGGCGAGCTGCTGATGGTGCGCCAGCTGAACCGGGAGGGCGAGGAGCGCTGGAACTTCCCCACCGGCTGGATGGCGTCCCATGACGAGGACGGCAACATTCAGATCCCGGAGCACGTCGTCAACCGCAACCTGCAGATGGAGACCGGATACGCGGCGTCGGGAGCGACGCTGATCGGAATCTCGCTGGTGCGCGAACACGACATGGATGGGCGCCGGATCGGCACCTCGATGCGGCTCAACTACCTCTCCAGCCAGCCCCGTCAGACCAGCTACGCGATCAACGACCCCGATATCCTGGATGCCCCGCGATGGTTCAGCCCGGCTCAGATCGAGGCGCTGATCGAGGGCGGCGAGGTGAAGGGCGAGCTGACGTCCGCCGCGTTCCGCCACTGGCAGTCCTACCGCCGGCACGGTGGCGTCTCCGGCGACGTGATCGACATCCCGAACTGACCGGGGTCAGGAGGGCACGACCTCGGGGCTGGGCTCGGCGCGATCGATGTCGCGCAGTCCCGGCAGCCAGATCAGTGCGGCGATCAGGATGCTGCCAGAGCCAACGCCCGCTGCGACCAGCGTTGTGCGGACGCCGAACAGGCCGGACACCGGGCCCACCAGCGCGAACGACACCGGCAGCAGCGAGATCGAGACCATCCAGTCCAGCGACGAGACGCGCCCCAGCAGCTCGGCCGGCACCTGCGTCTGCATGATCGTCCCCCACGCCACCAGGCCGACGGCGAAGCATGCGCCGGCGACGGCCGCGACCACGGCCATCTGCCAGAGCGCGGTGGCGACACCGTAGAAGGCCGTCCCGAAACCGGCGACGATGAACGAGGCGAAGCAGAGCGCGAGCCGCTGCCGGGGCAGGCCGGCAATCGAGGTGGCAACCGCGGCGACGACCGCGCCGGCTCCCCCTGCCGCCAGCACCAGGCCGAAGCCACCGGCACCGCCGTGGAGGTCGTTCTTGATCACGAACGGCACCAGCACCTCGATCGGCCCCCAGAACACGAGCACGGTGATGCTGAACGCGAGCAGCGTGCCCCACAGCCAGACGTGCTTGCGGACGTAGGCGACGCCCTCGCCCAACTCCGCAAGCAACGACCCCCCCGGCACGTGGCGAACGGCCGGACGCGCCCGGATAAGCAGGATCAACGCGGCCGAGAACAGTTACTACGCCGCATCCAGTGCGAAGGCGGTTCCGGTACCGACCGACGCGACCAGCACGCCTCCCAGGGCGGGGCCCAGAAACTGCATCGCGAGCGGCCGCATCGCCTGGTCGAGCGAGTTGGCCTTCACCAGCAGCGGCTCGGGCACGATCTCGGGCACCAGCGCCACGAAGGACGGGTTGAACAGCGCCTCACCGGTGCCGAACACGACCGACAGCACGATCAGGTGCCAGACCTCGATCGTGCCGAGCACCGCCAGCAGGGCGAGCCCGCCGACGGCGGCGGCCCGCAGCAGGTCGGCCACGATCATCAGCGGCCGCCGGCCGACGCGGTCGGACAGCGCGCCGCTGACCGGCAGCACGAGCACGGTGGGAAGCGTCCAGGCGACGCCGGTCACGGCCAGCGCGTAGGGCGAGTTGGAGATCTGGTACGCCTGCCAGGCAACCGCGACCACGTACAGGCCGTCGCCGAGCAGCGAGACGGTCATGCCCGCCCACAGCAGCCGGAAGTCGGAGATGCGAAGCGGCGCCAGCACCTAGATGGCTGATTCCATGCCTACCGGCCCGTGAAGCGGGCCGGGCGCTTCTCGCGGAACGCGGCCACGCCCTCCGCGAAGTCCTCGCCGGCGGCGGCCTCGGTCTGCATCAGCGCCTCGTCCTCCAGCTGAAGCTCCAGCGTGGCGCCGATCGAGGCGTCGAGCAGGCGCTTGGTCATGGCGATCGCCCGCGTAGGACGGGCGGCCAGGTCGGCCGCCATCGCCGCGGCCTCGGCAGCGAGGTCGTGGGCCGGAACCACGCGCGAGACGAGCCCCCGGGCACGTGCCTGCTCCGCGGACAGCTTCTCGCCGCTGACCAGCCACTCGAAGGCTTCGGAGGGGCCGATGATGCGTGGCAGCGTGTGGGACAACCCCGAGTCTGGCACCAGGCCGATCCCGATGAAGGCCGGCACGAGGCTGGCGGTGTCGGCCGCCAGCCGGATGTCGCAGGCCAGCGCGAGCGCCAGCCCGGCGCCGGCCGCGACACCGTTCACGGCGGCGATCACGGGCTTCTCGAGCGCGCGGATGGCGAGCATGTTGGGGTTGTAGTTGCGACGCAGCAGCTCACCGACGTCACGGGGATCGGCGGGAAACTCGGCCACATCCTGGCCGACGCAAAAGCCGCGTCCCGCACCCGTCACCACGACCGCGCGCACGGCCGGATCGGCGGACTGCTGAAGCGCCGCGGAGAGCTGCT
Organism: Gaiellales bacterium; assembly: GCA_033856955.1. Classification (GTDB taxonomy): domain Bacteria; phylum Actinomycetota; class Thermoleophilia; order Gaiellales; family JAICJC01; genus JAICYJ01. Next base: position 2,580 of record JAWVDZ010000408.1, on the reverse strand, counting down.
CGTGCATCGACCGGTCGAAAGCGTTCAGCACCTCGGGCCGGTTGAGCGTGATCGTCAGCACCGAGTCGTCACGGCTCAGCTCGATTTCCATCTCCGCCTCCTCACGTCATGCGCCGTGCTCGAAGATCGCCGCCTGGCCCTGTCCCACGCCGACGCAGAGCGTGGCCAGCCCGTAACGGCCACCGCGCCGCCGCAGCTCGTGCAGCAGCGAGACGACCAGACGGGCGCCGCTCATGCCGAGCGGATGCCCCAGCGCGATCGCTCCGCCGTTCACGTTCACCCGCTCCGGGTCGAACCCCAGCTCGCGCACCACCGCGACGCTCTGCGAGGCGAACGCCTCGTTCAGCTCGATCAGGTCGATCTGCGTAGCCGAGAGCCCCGCGCGCGCGAGCGCCTTGGTGACGGCCGGAACCGGCCCGATGCCCATTACGCGGGGATCGACCCCCGCCACCGCCCCGGCCACGAACCGGGCCAGCGGCGGCACGCCCAGCTCGGCGGCGCGCTCGGCGCTCGCCACCACCAGCGCCGCCGCGCCGTCGTTGATGCCGCTCGAGTTGCCGGCGGTGACGCTGCCGCCACCGCGAAATGCGGGTTTCAGCGAGGCGAGCTTCTCGGCCGTCGAGTCCGTGCGGGGGTGCTCGTCGCGAGCCACGCCGGCCACCTCGACCAGCTCGTCGGCGAACCGGCCGGCCTCGTCGGCCGCCGCCCACCGCCGTTGCGACTGGAGCGCGAAGGCGTCCTGGTCCTGCCGCGAGACCGTCCACCGTTCGGCGACGTTCTCGCCCGTCTCCCCCATCGATTCGAGCGGGAACATCTCGGCCATCCGCGGGTTCGGGAAGCGCCAACCGAGCGTGGTGTCGTACAGCGGACGGTCACCGCGGCCAAAGGCTCGATCGGGCTTGGCCGTCACCAGCGGCGCGCGGCTCATCGACTCCACCCCGCCGGCCACGAACAGGTCGCCCTCCCCCGCCCGCACCGCGTGGCAGGCCGCGGTCACCGCCGCCAGCCCCGAGGCGCAGAGCCGGTTCACGGTCACGCCCGGCACCTCCTGCGGTAGTCCTGCGAGCAGCGCCGCCATCCGCGCCACGTTGCGGTTGTCCTCCCCCGACTGGTTGGCGGCGCCCATGTAGACGTCCTCGATCTCACCGGCCGGGACGCCCGCTCGCTCAACGGCGGCAATGATCGCAGCAGCGGCCAGGTCGTCCGGCCGAACGCCCGAGAGGGCACCTCCGTAGCGGCCGATCGGCGTGCGCACGGCGGAGAGGATGACGGCGTCCGGCATGGCCGCGAGTGTATCCGGCCACCACCCGAAAGCCTGCCGGATGCCGCTTAGACGGGGCGGTTATCGGTGACCAGGTGAAGGATCGGCCGCCGAAAGCTCTGCTCGAAATCAACCGCCAGCTCTGCTGCCACCTCGGGCGGCAGCAGCGGCCCCGGCTGGCTGCCGGGGACGTGCCACTCGTGCAGCCGCTCATCGCTGGGCTTGCCGCTGGGACCAGACACGATCTGGGCCAGCCGGTAGAGGATCAGCTCGTGGCGGTAGTCGCCGCTCTCGACGTAGAGGTTTTCGCTCACGTACACCAGCCGGCCGACCTCGATCTCGACCGCCGCCTCCTCCATCAGCTCCCGGCAGAGGCACTCCTCGGACGTCTCCCCCGGCTCCAAGCCGCCGCCGGGAAGCCAGTAGAACGGCTCGCGCTCCCAGTGGTGGGTGCGGTCCATCAGCAGCTTGCCGTCACGCACGATCACGGCGCGCACCCGGACCGAGAGGTGGGGCGGGCCCTGCGACGGGGTGCTAGACAAGCGCGCGTTCTGCCGCGTAGACCGGCAGCACCCGGCGAAGGTACTCGCCGGTGGCGCTGCCGGGCGTCTCGGCGACCTCCTCGGGGGTGCCCTGGGCGAGAATCTCGCCCCCCTTGTCACCGCCCTCGGGGCCCAGGTCGAGCACCCAGTCGGCCTGCTTGATCACGTCCAGGTTGTGCTCGATCACCAGCACCGTGTTGCCGGCGTCAGCCAGCCGCTGCAGCACCACCAGCAGCTTCTCGACGTCATAGACGTGAAGGCCGGTGGTGGGCTCGTCCAGGATGTAGAGCGTCCGGCCGGTCGCCACCTTCGACAGCTCCGTGGCCAGCTTGACCCGCTGCGCCTCCCCGCCCGACAGCGTCGTGGCCGGCTGTCCCAGGCGCATGTAGTCGAGGCCGACGTCATGCAGCGTCTGGAGACGACGTCGCAGCTTGGGGATCTTGGCGAAGAACTCGAGCGCCTCCTCGATCGGCATGTCGAGGACGTCGGCGATCGACTTGCCCTTGAACTTGACCTCGAGCGTCTCCCGGTTGTAGCGGCGCCCGTGGCACACCTCGCAGTTGATGTAGACGTCGGGCAGGAAGTGCATCTCGATCTTGATCGTGCCATCCCCGCGGCAGGTCTCGCAGCGCCCGCCCTTGACGTTGAACGAGAACCGTCCCGGCTTGTATCCGCGCGTCTTGGAGTCGACCGTCTGGGCGTAGAGCGCGCGGATGTGATCGAACAGCCCCGTGTAGGTGGCGGGGTTGGAGCGCGGCGTGCGCCCGATCGGCGACT
>JAWVDZ010000407.1:0-8676 GCA_033856955.1 Gaiellales bacterium | reverse complement strand
CCGCCGCCCGGACGCTCGCCGGGTTGTCTGCCCGGTCCACGCTGATCGTCACCAGGCGCGCCGGTGTGGCACCGAGTCCCCGCTCGGCGTCGCCCAACTGGCGTCCCACGATCGGGCACAGCGTGCGGCACTTGGAGTCGAGAAAGACGAGCAGGAACGGCTGGCCGCGGAATGATGCCAGCGAGGCCCCGCGGCCGTGCTGATCGTGCAGCCTGAAGTCGGGCGCGGGCCGCGAACCGGGTCGCCACACGGCATCCGCACGCAGTCGCGGTCCGCCGCCATGCGCCGGCGAGCCCCCGCCGGTCGCCGCCAGGGCGACGGCGGCGCCGCCAACCGCGAGCAGGACGATGCTCGCGATCCCCGCCAGGCGCCGGCGCCTCATGGCACCCGTCGTCGCAGCGACCAGCCCCACAGAAGCACGATTACGAGCAGGGCCAGCGGCACGACCAGAGTCAGGACTCCGCCGGCGGTCACATCGCTTGGAACGTCGCTCAAGACCATCAGGCCCCCTTCTCTCGCAGTGCCGCCGCGTGCCGTGAGCGTCTACGTCGCGGACGGCTGTCGTCGGCCAGCCAGATATAGATCAGCCAGAATACGGCCAGCGAGTACGCGAGCGATCCTGGCCCCCACATGACTCCCGCGGCCAGCTGCTGATCGGTCAGCGCCGATACGCCTCCCGGCCGGTCCGCCGAGACCACATACGCCTGGTACAGCGGCGTCGGCCAATAGGCCAGAAGCGCGGCGAGCAGCCAGCCTGAGACCGCGGCAGCGCTGACGTAGAACGTGCGCTGGATGGCATCGAGCGCCGGCCGCAGCGGCGCGCTGTCGATCACCTGCTCCCAGAAAAGGATGGCGCCGGCCAGCATCGTCAGGTGCTCGAGATCGTGCACCGACTGATGCTTCAGCGCGAGGTCGTAGGCGTACGGGAGGTGCCACAGCCACAGCGTCGCGGTCGAGACGACGAACGCGGGGCCAGGCCGTGCCAGCGGACGAACCAGCGCGCGCAGCGCCCGTGCACTCGGCGCGTGGGCGACCCAGCCGGCCGTGCCACGGCGAAAGCCCAGCGGCAGCGGGCGCCACAACATGCTCCACGGCTCACCGAGCACCAGCAGCGGGGCGGCGACGGTGATCACCAGCACGTGCTGCACCATGTGCGGCCAGAAACCCTCGTCGGCGGGGCCGTCGAGCAGCACCAGCGCCACGACCAGCACCAGCAGAGCGCTCGCGAAGGCGGCCGCCCGCAACCGTCGCGACCGCAGGTCGCGCCCCGTCGCCGGCCGCACCCGGCGCCGCCATCCCGCACCGTAGAGACCGCCGGTGATGACCACGGCGGCCAGCGGGATCAGGCCCTGAGGGTCCACCGCGCCCGCCTACACCAGGTAGATCAGGATGTAGGCGACGACCGCAACGCCGGCCAGGAACGTCGTGAACACCAGCGCCGCGCCCTGCTCCTGGACGAGCTGCTGCTGGTCTGCGGCGGAGTCCACGGCGATCGTCTCCAGCCAGTAGACCGCGCCCAGCAGATGCGCCAGGAAGGCCGCCGCGAAGCCGACGAAGACGGCTCCGTAGCCCCCCGCATGGCTTGGCGAGAAGCCTGGATCGAACAGCTGCACGCCCCAGCACACGGTTGCCACCAGCGTCAGCGCCAACGCCAGCGCGGTTGCCTGTCGCACACCGCGCTGACCGGCGAACCGCAGCACGACGGCGGCCAGCACGATCGCGGCCAGCGAGACCGTGCCCAGCGCGAGCGAGGGGTCGGTATGCGGCGGGTGCCAGTTTCCGTTGCTGTCCAGAGCGCGCAGATACAGGTAGGCGAACAGGAACCCGAGGAAGAAGAAGGCGTCGCCGGCCACCAGCAGGCGCACTCCCACGAATCGCGCCCGGGCCGGGGTGAGGTCGGTTGTGATCTCGGTGGTGGCCATCGGTCAGTCTCCCGCCGTCGCCGGGATCGGGCCGCCGCCCAGCCGGGCGACCGGCGGTGCCTGCGCATCGCCGTACTCGTACGGTCCGGCCAGAATCGTCGGTACCTCGTCGAAGTTCTCCAGCGGCACCGGAGTCGGCACCTGCCATTCCAGACCGCGCGACTGCCAGGGATTGGACGCCGCGGGTCTGCGCGCGAAGGCGAGAGACCAGACGAGGTTGGCCAGGAAGATCAGCATCGACCCGCCCAGAGCGAACGCCGAGACCGATGCCCAGTCGTTGAGGAACTGAAGGTGCGGGGCGTAGGTGTTCACTCGCCGTGGCATGCCCATCATGCCGAGCGCGAACAGCGGCAGGAAGGTCGAGTTGAACGAGATGAACATCGTCCAGAAGTGCAGCTTCCCCAGCCGTTCGTCGAGCTCGAGCCCGTTCATCTTCGGCAGCCAGTAGTACAGCCCGGCGAAGAAGGCGAATATCAGCCCGCCCATGATCGTGTAGTGGAAGTGGGCCATCACGAAGTAGCTGCCGTGCAGCGAGACGTCGCTGGGCACGTCCGAGAGGAACACGCCGGAAAGGCCGCCAATCAGGAAGTTGAAGAAGAACGCCAGTGAGAACAGCATCGGCACCGTGTAGCGGATGCGGGCGCGCCACAACGTCCCCATCGCGGCCAGGAACACGAACCCGGTCGGCACCGAGATCAGCTCGGTGGTGAGCATGTAGAACGGCCGCAGGTTCGAGTTGATGCCGCTGACGAACAGGTGGTGCTGCCAGACCATGAACGAGAGCAGCGCCACCCCCAGCAGGCCGCTGACCGCCACCCGATAGCCCCACAGCGGCTTTCGCGCGAAGACCGGCAGGATCTCGAGCACGACGCCGAACCCGGGCAGGGCGAGGACATAGACCTCGGGGTGGCCGAAGAACCAGAACAGGTTCTCGAACAGGAACGGGCTGCCGCCGTTTGCTGCGATGAAGAAGCTGGTGCTGGCCGTGCGGTCGAGCGACTCCATCAGCAGGCCGGCGATCAGCACCGGTGCGCCCAGCAGCATCAGCACCGACGTTGCGAGCATGCTCCAGACGAAGATCGGCAGCCGGTTCCAGGTCAGGCCCGGGGCGCGCATGGTGATGATCGTGACCATCAGGTTGATCGCGTTCAGCACCATCGCAACGGCCACCAGGAAGAAGGCGAAGATGTAGGCGTCCATGCCGGCGTTGGCCTGCAGCGCAAGCGGCGGGTACCCGGTCCAGCCGGTCGGGAAGCCGCCGTAGCTGATCGCGGACATCAGGATCACGCCTGAGAGAGGTGTGAGCCAGAACGTGAGCGCCTCGATGCGCGGGAATGCCATCCTGCGGGCGCCGATCATCAGCGGCACCAAGTAGTGGCCGAACGGTCCCAGGATGATGCTCGAGACCATCATCACCATCATCGAGCCGTGCAGCCCGACGATCGTCAGGTACTGACCGGGCGAGAACACCGGCGGCGACGGCCGCAGCAGGTTGGTGCGGATCAGCATCGCGTTCAGGCCGGCGATGAAGAAGAAGACGCCGATGCCCCACAGGTACTGGAGACCGATCACCTTGTGGTCGGTGTTGGCGGTCAGGTAGCGCCAGATGCCCCGCTCGCCCTTGATCACGTTCACGGGCCTGCGGCCCAGCATCCGCCTGAGCGGGTACTCGAGCATTCCCAGTCCAGCCAGGTAGCCGATCGTGCCGAACGCGTAGCCGCCGAACACCGAGACGTCGTTCTGGTCGATCGCCGACACCCAGTCCAGGTGCGTCCCGACGCGGTGGCCGATCCACACGCCGATGATGAAGCCGATCGCGGCTCCCACCACGCCCGTGAAGACGTTCGGCCGCAGCCACGGCGATCGGCTCGCGTGCACGCTCTCCACCGGCTCGCCTGGTCGCAGCGTCATCCCGCGCGGCCCACCGGGTCGGGGTAATAGATCGTGTGGTATGGCGGCAGCGCCTTGATCACCGGGGCGGCGGCGGTCTGCTGCTGGGCGATCCAGGCTGCGAAGTCCGAGGCGGACATCACCTGTCCGGTACCGGACATCGCGCCGTGCCAGACGCCGCACAGCTCGGCGCACCGCACGGTGAACGACTCGACCTTCTTCGGCGTCACGTCGGCGACGTTGTCGGTACCCGGAACGGCATCCACCTTGACGCCAAGCTGGTAGGCCCAGAAGGAATGGATCACGTCCAGCGACGTGACGTGGAAGACCACCGTGCGACCGGCGGGCAATGCCAGCTCCGTCGTCTCGACGCCGCCGTACTGCGGGTAGCGGTAGGTGAACTCCCACTGCTGCGAGACGACCTGCACCTGCAGCGAGCCGGCCGGCGCGGATGAGATCAGCGTCGGTCCCTGTCCGCCGCCCGATCCCGCCGCGTTCGACTCGGTCGTGAACAGCGCGTACGTGCCGTACGCCGCGAGCACCAGCACGATCGCCACGGTACCGAGCACCCAGGTCGCCTGCAGCCTGCTGTCTCCGTGGATCGGCGGCCCGTCGACGACGACATCGCCGCGCTGCCGGAACGTGGTCAGGGCGAACACGAAGTAGACCAGCACGCCGATCGTGATCGGCATCAGGATCGCCGCGATCGCCGTGTTCGCGATGCGCTGCTCGTGAGCCTGTGCGGTGTCGGCGCCCGGGGGCATGTGCGGCTCGAGCCCGAACAGCACGGCCAGCACGCCGATCACGGAGAGCACCAGCCAGATCACGGCAACCCGGCGCAGGGGCAGATCGCTGTTGCCTCCGGTGGAGCTAGGCAGTGACATTCAGGTATCCGTCCATCCAGCCCATCGTCTGCATCGGGCCGCCGAAGCCGTTGGGGAAGCCGGCGGCACATGGCACGAAGCACTGCCACCGGTAGTGGCCGGGCTTGCCCGTGCGGATCGTGAACACGATCGTGCGGTGCGCCATCGAGTGGTCGCAGGGCGTCACCGTGCACTGGTTGGGAGCATCGTCGGCCACCCCCGGCACCTCGATCGAGACGCCCATGTCGGGGATCGCGAAGGTGTGTGAGGCGTCATCCGGGTTGAGCACGGTCAGCGGCTTGCCGTCGACCGTCTCGGTGCCGCCCACGACGCCGCGCGGCTGGGACCAGAGCGGGTTTCGCAGCCCGCTTGCCCCGTCGTAGTTCTCGATCGTGATGGTGACGAGGCTGTTCGCCGGCACCTCCACGACGGTGCTGTGCACCCATTGATGCTGCGCGTTCAGGGTCAGGTAGCTGACCCAGTCCGGGTGGGGCTGGTGGCCGTAGGAGGCCACCGTCTGGAACGTCACCGACGCCGTGCCGTTGCTGGTTTCGGCCCGCACGGTGGATGGGAAGCTGACCACCCAGGAGAGCACGTACCACACCATCAGCGCGACCGAGACGGCGCCGCCGGCGACGAGCGTGACGATCCGGTTGCGTCGGGTCAAGGGGCCACCACGCGGCGCACTCTCGGCCCCACCGGGGTCGGCGTCAATCGACTGTCATCTTGCTGTCATCTGCGCCGTTCCCGGTTGGCCCACTCTGCAATACTCCGGCTGCTCTTCCGGAGGTTCAGATGCGGCTCTTGGTCATCGAGGACGAGAACCTGATCGCGCGATTCGTTTCGCGCGGGCTTCAGGCCGAGGGCTACACGACCGCCGTCGCGCCCGACGGCGAGACGGCCTGCCGGCTTCTGCACGAGGCTGAGTGGGACCTGGTCATCCTCGACCTGCTGCTTCCGTCACGGAGCGGGTTCGAGGTGCTCGAGGAGCTGTCCGCCGCCGCCAACCAGGTGCCCGTGCTGGTGCTGTCCGCCCGCCGGTCGGTGGACGTGAAGGTGGCGGCGCTGGACGCGGGCGCCACCGACTTCCTGGCCAAGCCGTTCGCGCTCGATGAGCTGCTGGCTCGTGTTCGAGCGCTGCTCCGCCGCGGGCGGGCACCGGCACCGGAGCCGGCGCCGGAGCCCGACTTCGAGTTCACGCTCGACCGCCGGTCGCGGTCGCTGCGCTGGGGCGATGGGCGCAGCCTCACGCTGTCGGAACGCGAGTTCGGGCTGCTGGAGTACCTCGTGCGCTGGCCGAACGAGATCGTGTCCCGCGAGCGGATCCTCAGCGCCGTCTGGGAGTATCAGTTCGATCCTCGATCGAACGTGGTCGACGTCTACGTCGGCCGGCTACGTCGCAAGCTGCATCCCGCGGTCCGCATCGAGACCGTCCGCGGGGGCGGTTACTGCCTGCGCGCCGGCTGACGGCAGCTCGATCGTGATCGTGGTGCCGGCACCGGGGGCGCTCTCGGCGCGAATCGTTCCGCCGTGCGCCTCGATCACCGCGCGTACGATCGAGAGCCCCAGTCCTGCACCTCCGCCGCGCCGGTTTCGGTCGCCGTCCACGCGGTAGAAGCGATCGAAGACGTGCGCCACGGCGTCAGCCGGGATGCCGGTGCCGGCGTCGCGGATGGTGATCCTGATCATGCCGCGATACTCGCTCGCCGCGATCTCGATCAGATCGCCCTCCGAGGTGTGGCGGACGGCGTTCTCGATCAGCTCATCCAGCGCGATCGAGAGCCGGTCGCGATCGATCATCAAGACCGCGTCGGGCATGCTGGAGAGCGACCAGCTGCGCGGCGCGGCCAGACGCCAGCGGTCGAACAGCTCCCCGACGAACGGCCCCAGCGCGGTCTCCGAGGAGATCAGGAATCCGGGCGTCGGAGCTCCTTCGATCAGCAGCAGCTGGTCGATCAGACGCTCCATCCGCTCCAGCTCGCCGATCACCGTCTCGCAGGCCAGGCCGACCTCGGCGTCGTCGGCGCTGTGGTAGCGCCGGATCAGGTCGATGTGCCCGCGGGCGATGGTGATCGGGGTCAGCAGCTCGTGCGATGCGTCCGAGACGAACTCGCGCTGGCGCCGTAGCGCGACCCGCAGGTTCGCCGCCAGCACGTTGCTCTCCGCCACGGCGGCCTGCCGTCTGCGGACGTGGTAGACCATGGCAAGGAACATCAATCCCATCAGCGGCACCTCGGTCAGCTCGGCCCAATCCTCGCGGGCCTGGTGAACCGCGACCAGGGTCATGCCTCCCGCCGTCAGCGTGACGAACGTGATTCCCGTGATGGTGCCCTTCCCGCGCCACATGCGATAGCCGTAGAGCAGCGTGAAGCTGACGTAGATGCAGTGGAACGGCACCGTCTCCCAGCCGTGCGGCCCGCCGCCCTCGATCAGGGCGAGCATCGCGCCGAGGTTGACGATGGCAAACCCGACCCACGCCGCCTCCAGGCGGTTCTGGGCGATCAGCCGGCGGGCGCTCGCGGTCGGCACCGCTCAAGCGTACCGCCTGCATCGTCTAGGCCGCTTGCCGCTCGTGCCGGTCGACGGCGGGGAACAGCTCGATCAGCTCGTGGTGCGCGGCCGGGAACGACCAGCCGACGAGCCAGCCGAGGATCGCTCCGATCAGGGTCAGCGCCACCGACGAGGCGATCACGGCAGCGAGCGGGAGTGTGGTTGCGGCGAGCACGATCGGGACGTTGAGGACGGCTGCGCCGGCGAGCGTATGCATGGTGTTTGTGGTGGTCATAATGAGCTCCTTCGTTCATCTGGCGTTGGTTGGTGACTCTGCAGACACCCTGCCCGACGAACCTTGGAGTGCGCTGGGGGCCCGGTGCGAGCTGGTTCAGAGATGTCGAGCGGCGCCCGGCGTTGCGTCCGGTCAGACGAACGGGATGGCGTGCGGCCGGGTGGAGCGGTCGCCGTCGGGTGTGCGGAGCGTGAGCGGCTCGTCCGCGGCGACGGTGGCGTCGACCAGGGCGATCGCGATCGAGGTCTCGAGGGCGTACGACCAGACCGCCCAGCGAGCGACACCCACCTGCTCGCCCGAGCCGTCCAGCAACGGCCAGAAATCGTCGAGCCGTGGCACCGGATAACCCTCAACGACCAGCCCGATCGTCCGGCGAGTGGGGCCGGCGTCGCGCGCCGCCCTCAGCGCCTCGCGGCCGACGAACTCGGCGCCGTCGAGATCGATCATCTCGCCCAGCCCCGCCTCGATCGGGGTCATGCCTGAGTTCATGCGGTACTGGGTGTCGGTGATGCCCTGCTCGACGGCGCGCACGATGTTGGGTCCGGTCACGAGCAGTCCGTGCGGCTCTCCGGACTCGACGATCGCGTCCCAGATCTCCAGCGCCCGCCAGCTGCCCAGCGGGTAGATCTCGAAGCCGGCCTCTCGGCTCCAGCCCGTTGCCGAGACGACGGCCGGCACGCCGGCGACGGTCGTGACCGCGCAGCGGAAGCGTGGCAGCCCTGCCACGTCCAGCTCACAGATCGGGTCGAGCACGCGGGCCGCGCGCGGGCCCTGGAGCTGCAGAGGCGGCACGTCGGCCTCGCTCACCATGACGTCGAACCCGCCTGCGCGGGCGACTCCGTGCGCCCACAGCTCGTAGTCGACGTCGCCGTGTGAGAACCAGACGACGTCAGGTTCCGGGCGCAGCACGATGCAGTCGGCCATGATCTCTCCGCGCTCGTCGCACACCGGCGTGAACCTGCAGTCTCCGACCTCGAGCCGGCTGAGGTCGCGAGGGGCGAGATAGTCGGCGAGACGCAGCGCATCGCGTCCCCGCAGCTCGGTCTGCCGCTCCGCCCCCACGTCCCACAGGGTGACCCGCTCGACGAGGGCGTCGTAGTCCTCGCGCGGCTCGCGGCCGTAGTCCAGCGGCATGTACATGTGGTTGTAGACCATGAACTCGATCGCGCCCTGGTCGAGCGTACGGGCAAAGTACGGCGAGCGCCGAACCGTGTAG
>JAWVDZ010000406.1:0-3190 GCA_033856955.1 Gaiellales bacterium | reverse complement strand
AAGCCCTCGCGCTCGGCGATCTCCACGCTCGCCTCGGTCGATTGCTGAGCGGTCTGCCAGTCGGCCCGGTATGCCGCGAGCAGGGCGAGGGACGAGTGGAGCTCCACCAGCGACGGCAGGTCGCCCGTGCGCTCGGCCAGCTTGAGGGCCTCGGAGTACGCCTTCTCGGCGCCGCCGTAGTCGGCCTCCGAGACCTCCAGGTGGTAGCCCAGCGTGAGCAGGGCGCGGATTGTCTCCGCGTGGTCTGATCCGCGCGCCAGGTCGACCGACTTCTCCAGGTTCTCGCGCGCCTTCGCCGTGTCGCCGATCCGCCCGAACACGCGCCCGAAGATGCCGTGGGCGCGGGAGGCGGCGCGTGTCTCGCCGAGCCGCTCCGCCAGCCGCAGCGCCTTCTCGGATGCGTAGATCGCGAGCATGTTGTCGCCCGTGTGCATGTAGAGCGAGGCGGCTTCCTCGTACAGCCGCACGAGCTCCAGGCACGGCGGACCGTCCTTCAGGAGGTTGATGCCCTTCTGGTAGTGCTCGATCGCCTGCCGCGTCTCGCCCTTGTGCCACAGCGCCGCGCCGATCTTGCGGTGCAGGTCGCCGACCCGCTCCAGCTCCTCCTGGCCGCGCTGGTACTCGAGGCACTCGCTCCAGACCTCGATCGCCTGGTCGACATGGCCCATTCGCAGCGCCACGTCGCCCTGCTTCTCACCGATCCGCGCCACCGCCGCCGGGTCATGCGGGCAGCGGATCTCGCGGGCGGACGCGTAGCGGTCGACGGCCTCGGCGTTCGAGTAGAGCGACGCGGCGGCATCGCCGGCCACCTCCAGGAAGTGCAGCGCCTTGCGATGCACGGGCGCCAGCTCGTCCAGCGAGAGCCCCGCCTCCTCGCCCAGCACCGCCGCACGCCAGTAGTGCTCGGCCAGCAGGTTCGCCATCTCATCCGAGCGGTCCCCGGCGCGCTCCTCGAGGAACTTGCCGACCTCGAAATGCTTCCGGCAGCGGACCGCCTTCGGCAGCATCCCGTAGGCGACGTCGCGGATCAGCACGTGCTTGAAGACCATCTCGCGGTCCCCGCCGATCTCCCCGTCCGCGCCCGGCAGCGGCATGAGGATGTCCTTGTCGTGCAGCGACGCGAGCACCTCCTGCAGGTCCGCGCCGGTCTCGTCGGCAACCGGAGCGAGCGCACCCTCCCAGAAGGTCTGCCCGCAAACCGCCGCCTGCTGGACCACCTGGCGCTCGATCGGGTCGAGCGAGTCCAGCCGCGCGGCGAGCAGCGCGTGAACGGTGTCGGGGAGCTCGTCGGCGGTCTCCGTCCCCTCCTCGTTGAGGCGCCGGACCATCTCCTCGGCGAAGAAGGGGTTGCCGCCCGCGCGCTGTGCGACGAACTGCACGACGGGTGCCACGTCCGCTCCCTCGGGCAGCAGTGCCGACACCAACTCGCGGCTCTCGTCGGAGGTCAGCGGGTCGAGGAAGATCGATGTCGCGTCGCGCCGTCCGCCGCCCCAGTCGGGGCGCCGCTCGAGCAACTCGTCGCGCGCAAGGCAGAGGATGAGGAGCGGGCCGCGCACCCAGCGGGCCAGGTGCTCGATCAGGTCGAGCATTCCGTGGTCGGCCCAGTGGATGTCCTCGAAGACGAGCACGGTGGGCCGCTGCTTCGCGCCGGCCTCGATGCCGAAGCGCACCGCCGAGAAGAACGCCTCGCGCAGCCGTTGCGGGTCCTGCGCCTCGGCCTCGGTCGCCTCGGGGGGCGACTCGATCCCGACCAGCCGGCCGATCAGCGCGGCCATGCGCTGGGACTGGATGCCCGGCTCGCCGGCGGGCTCGTCGCGCAGGTTCTCGACGTAGCGGCACAACTTGCGCCATGCGTCCTCGGCGGAGTCGTTGTCGACGATCGACGCCTCGTCGCGGACGATCTCGCCAAGCGCCCAGTAGACGACGCCCGAGCCATACGGCAGGCAGTGGCCGACGCGCACGGTCGGCACCGGGTCCTCTTCGGCGACCCGCGTCTTCAGCTCGCGCAGCAGGCGCGACTTGCCCACGCCGGCCTGCCCGATCACGGTCACGAGGTGTGCGCGGTTCTCCCGCACGACCCGCCCGTAGAGCTGGCAGAGCAGGTCCAGCTCGTTGGCGCGCCCGACGAACGGCGCCTGCGCCACGCCGGCGCTCTGGCGCCGCGGGGTCGCGGCCAGAAGTCCCACGGCCACCCAAGCCGGCACGAGCTCGGCCTTGCCCTTCAGGCGCAGCGGCTCGAGCTCGCGGTACTCGACCGCGTCTCCGGTGGCGCGCATGGTGCGCTCGCCAACCGTGATCGATCCGATCTCCGCGGCCGCCTGCAGGCGCGCCGCCACGTTCACGGTGTCGCCGATGACCGTGTAGCCGCCCTCGGCAACCGCCCCCGCAAGCACCTCGCCCGTGTTGATGCCCACGCGAAGCGACAGCTCGGGGTCGATCTCGACGATCGCCGTGTGCATCGCCAGTGCGGCGCGCACCGCGCGCTCGGCATCGTCCTCGTGCGCCACCGGCGCCCCGAAGATCGCCATCACGTTGTCGCCGATGTACTTGTCGACGGTGCCGCCGTAGCGCTCGACCTCCGCGCCCAGCCGGCGCAGGCAGCGGTCGACCATCGACTTGACGAGCTCGGCGTCCATCCGCTCGGCCATCGCGGTGTAGCCCGAGATGTCCGCGAACAGGACCGTCACCTGACGGCGCTCCTCCGGCAGTGGAGCGGGGCCCGGCGAGGACAGCCTGATGGGGGTGGGCGCCGGAGGGCGCTGTGGGACCGCGCGTCCTTCAAGGGAGGCACCGCACTCGATGCAGAACTTCGAGCCCGCGGGCGCCGGTGTGCCGCACGACGGACAGCGGCGTTCGAGCGCGCGCCCGCACTCCATGCAGAACTTCGCATTCGGCGGGTTCTGCGCCTGGCAGTGGGCGCACGCGTTCACGTCCGGATTGTCGCGCTCCCGGCGTCTCGGCGCGAGTGTGCGGTGCATCACGTGCGACCGCCGCTGGCGGGCCGATTAGTGTGCCGATCCGTGCCCGATTTCCTCGACTTGCCGGCGCGGCCCGCCAAGCCGCGCGAGAGCGGCCTCACGCATGTCATCGACATCGGCCTGGCGCCGCGCGATGCGCAGAGCCTGATGGAGATCGCCGCAGGCCACATCGACCTGATCCGGCTCGGCTTCGGGTCGGCGTACGTGACCGG
>JAWVDZ010000405.1:0-5150 GCA_033856955.1 Gaiellales bacterium | reverse complement strand
TTCGGTCACGCGCGCGGACACAACAATTGGAGTCCGAACACTCATGAAGCGGGATTTGCAGTGCTGTGACGACGTTGTTGCAACTCGCTGGCGTGGTTGGGCCGATCGCCTGCCGCGGCGAATTATTGGAGTCAGACACTCCCCGTGTGGGCGTGACGGAATTGTTGCGGAAATGAGGGAGTTGCGGGCGGCGGCTCAGACGCCGACCGCGGCCAGCTCGGACGCGTGGGCCTGTACCTTGGCGATCGCGTCCACTGCGTCCTGCACGCCCTGGCGCCCGGCGCGGAAGATGTTCTCGTTGAAGTACACCGCCTCGCGTTCTGCGGCAGACTCCGCCACCGGGAAGCTCATCTTTGCCGGGTCGAGCCGGTCGGCGAACTCGACGCAAACCGGCAGCCGGGACAGCGACGGCTGGAACAGCTCGTTTCGGCTCATCGGCGGGTACTGGATCTCGGCCGGTACGCCTTCCGCCTCCAGCGCGTCCGCCACCGTCTGGCAGCCCGCGCCGGCAAACGCCTCCGGCTCGATTCGCAGCAGATAGCGGTAGAAGCTCCAGCGCGTCACCCGCGGGTCGATCGCGTTCACGCTCACCCCCGGCACTCCCGCCACCAGCTCCTCGAACAGCCGCGCGCCCTGCTCGCGCTCCGCGCGCTGCGCCTCGAAGCGGTCGAGCTGGCTGGCCAAGAGCGCGCAATGCAGCTCACCCAGCCGGTAGTTCGAGCCGAACGTGTACTCGCGCTCGGCCTCGTCCTTGGGCCGGCCGCAGTCGATCAGCGAGTGCGCCCGCCGGGCCAGGGCGGCGTCGTTGGTCAGCAGCGTGCCGCCCTCGCCCGCGGTCAGGATCTTGGTCGTCTGGTGGCTGAACGAGCCGAAAGAGCCGATGCAGCCGGCGCCCTGGCCCTGCCACTGCTGGCCGTGGGCGTGCGCACAGTCCTCGACGATCGCCAGCCGGTGGCGCTGCGCGATCTCGGCGATCCGGTCCATGTCGCACATCTGCTGGCCGAGGTGCACCGGCATGATCGCCCGCGTGCGGGGCGTGATCGCGGCCTCGGCGGCGTCGCAGTCGATCGTCCAGCGGCGCGGCTCGTGATCCACGATCACCGGCAGCGCGCCGGCTGAGATCGCGGCGTAGGCGGTGGCCGAGAACGTCAGCGCCGGCACGATCACCTCGTCGCCCCAGCCGATGCCGAGCGCCTTCAGCGCCACCTCCATCGTCACGGTGCCGTTCACCATCACGATCCCGTGGCCCGCGCCCTGGTAGGCGGCGAAGCGGCCGGCGAACTCGGCGTTGCGCGGGCCGGGCTCCGGATAGCCGCCGATCTGGCCGCTTCGCACGACCGCGGCGACCGCCTCCACGTCGCGCTCGTCGATCTCGGGCCACTGCGGATAGGGGTCGCTGCGCACCGGGGTGCCGCCTCGGATTGCCAGCTCGCTCATGGTCGCCGCTCCTCGTTCGCGTCTTGACTTCCGTCCGCCCGGGGGCGTATTTTCTCCAACTGTCAGTAAGGTTTCCTTACTATACGCCTTGAGGAGGATCGTCACGCCCGCCGAGGGATTGAGCTTCGCCGCAGGACAGCCGAGCCTGCTTCGTGCCATCAACGAGCGATCCGTGCTCGAGCTGATCCGTCACGCCGGTGCCAGCTCCCGCGCCCAGATCGCGCGCGCCAGCGGGCTCTCCAAGCCGACCGTCTCGCTCGCCCTCAGCAGCCTGCTCGACGCCGGCCTGGTATACGAGGTGGGCCGGGCGACGGGCGGCAAGGGGCCGAGTGCCGTGCTGTACGAGCTCAACCCCGGCTCGGGCTGGGTGGTCGGCATCGACGTTGGCGCGCACCGGCTGCGGGCCGCGCTGGCCGACATCGCCGGCACCATCGTTGCCCGCCGTGACGAGCGCGCCCGCTCCCGCAGCTCGGGGGCGCTGGTGACGCAGATCGGCGAGATCGCCCACCGGGTGGCCGCCGATGCCGGCCTCGACTGGAAGCGGGTCACCCACACGTGTGTCGGCCACCCCGGCGTGCTCGACCCCGCCCGCGGCCTGCTCGCCCACGCGCCCAACCTGCCGGGATGGGGCCGGCAGGGCCTGGTGGGGGCGATCAGCGGCGAGCTGGGCTCGCTTGTCAGCTTCGAGAACGACGTCAACCTGGCCGCACTGGGCGAGCGCAGCGACGGTGCCGGGCGCGGCGTGCCGAACTTCGTCTTCCTGTGGGTCGGCACCGGCGTGGGCATGGGCATCGTGATCGATGGCGAGCTCTACCGCGGCGCCGGCGGTGCAGCCGGCGAGATCGGCTACATGCCGATCGGCGCCGGCGACTCGCACGATCCCGCGCTTCGCCGCCGCGGCCAGCTGGAGGAGGAGACGGCGGCCTCGGCGGTCGTGCGCCACGCCCGCGGCATCGGTATGCCAGTGCCGCTGACGCCGAAGGCGATCTTCGCCGCCGCCCGCCGCGGGGACCGCGACGCCGGCCGGGTGGTGGACGCCGAGGCGGCCCGCATCGCGCTCGCGATCGCCGCCGTCGCGCCCGTGCTCGACCCCCAGCTGGTGATCCTGGGCGGCGGCATCGGCCGAAACGGCGACCTGCTGATCGCTCCGCTGGAGCGCGAGCTGCGCTCGCTTTCGCCGTTCCGGCCCCGCATCGCCGTCTCGGAGCTGGGCGACGAGGCCGTGCTGCGGGGCGCCGTCGCCACGGCGCTGGCCGCGGCGCAGGATCAGCTCTTCGACCGTTCCCGAGACATCGACCGCAGGGAGATTTCCGCATGATCCGGAGCAACCACGCTCGACCACAAGGCCGACCGAAGGAGACGCGCATGAGACGCTGGGCACTGGCAATGGTGCTGGCGGTGGCGGTGTTCGCCATCACCGGCTGCGGCGGCGGAGGCTCCAGCAGCTCGCCGCCGACGGCACCGCTGACGACCGACAAGACCCCGGTCACGATCACCCTCCGCCATCCCTGGACGGGCGACGAGGCGAAGCTGTTCAACCAGGCGATCCAGCACTTCGAGACCAAGTACCCGTGGATCACCGTCAAGACGATCGGCTTCCCCAACTCCGACACCTTCGACCAGCAGATCGTGATCAAGACGATCAACGCCGGTGACCCGCCGGACGCGTTCCTCTCGTTCGGCCCCGACTACGTCGGCCAGTACTGCGCCAACGACCTCTGGATCGACCTCTCGACCTACATGCAGCGCGACGGCCTGAACATCAACGACTTCGCGCCGGCCGCGATCAGCTACACCAACTTCGACGACAAGCAGTGCGCGCTGCCGTCGCTGACCGATGCCTTCGGCCTCTACTACAACAAGGATCTGTTCGCCAAGCACGGCATCACCGAACCCCCAAAGACGATGACTGAGCTGCTCGACGACGCCAAGAAGCTGACCGAGTACAACCCCGACGGCTCCATCAAGGTGGCCGGCTTCGTGCCGCTGCAGGACTGGGGCCAGCTGGGCATCTCGGACCTCGCCCGGATGTGGGGCGCGACCTGGTTCGACGACTCCGGCGCGCCGCAGTTCGGTACCGATCCGGCCTGGCAGTCCGCCATGGAGTGGCAGAAGCAGCTGGTGGACTTCTACGGCTATGACAAGATCAAGACCTTCTACCAGGGCTACAACAACAACGAGTTCTCGGCCTCGAACGCGTTTGAGACCGGCAAGGTGGCGATGATGTTCGACGGCGAGTGGCGTACCGCGTTCATCAAGCGTGAGCACCCGGAGCTGAACTACGGCACCGCGTTCATGCCCGCGGCGGACGACCACCCGGAGCTGTATGGATCGGCCCGCGTCGGCGGCACGATCGTCGGCATCCCGAAGGGCTCGCCGCATCCCGACCAGGCCTGGCTGCTGGTCAAGTACCTGTCCGCAGATCCGGATTACCTCGTGTTCAAGGCCAACGCCGTCGGCAACGTGCCGACCACGCAGGAGTCGGGCACATCGCCCGACCTGAAGCTGCCGCCCACGTTCCAGACCTTCATCGACGTGTGGAACAACGATAAGTCGACGTTCGCGCCGCCGCTCACCCCGACCGGGGCGGGCTATGCGGACCTGCTCAACTCGTTCGACAACGACTGGACGGCGGGGCAGGTGAGTGACCTGCATGCCGGCTTGGTCAAGCTCGACGGGCAGGTGGCGGATCAGCTTGCTCTGGGGACGGCGCCATAGCGGTCGAGGCCGCTCCCGGCTATGTCCGGCGCACGCCGGCCGAGCGACGTCGAGGACGGCGTCGCTCGGCCGCGCGCAAGTACCTGTTCGTGCTCATGCTGCTGTCGCCGTGGATCCTCGGGTTCCTCGCCTTCACCGCGATCCCGATGGGCCTCAGCCTGTACTGGTCGTTCACGCACTACGACCTGACCAGCGATCCGATCTGGATCGGTCTGAGCAACTACAAGTTCATGTTCGGCATCGGCGGCCACGCCGATCCGTTCTACTGGACGTCGGTCAAGAACACGCTCTGGATCATCGCGTTCGGCGTCCCGCTGCGGGTGTTCTTCGGCATGGCGACGGCCATGCTGCTGACCCGCCCGCGGCGGGGCGTGAACGCCTATCGGACGCTCTTCTACATGCCGTCGATCGTGCCCCGGGTCGGTTCGGCGCTGGTGTTCGTGTACCTGTTCAACCCGCTCAGCGGGCCGATCAACATCCTGCTCAACAAGATCCCCTACGTCGATGCGCCGCTCTGGTTCGGCGATCCCCGCTGGGCGAAGCCGGCGCTCCTGATCCTCGGCCTGTGGGGGATCGGCGATGCCATCGTGCTCTACCTCGCAGGGCTGCTGAACGTTCCCCGCCAGCTGTACGAGGCGATCTCGATCGAGGGTGCAAACTCCTGGCAGCGGTTCCGTTACGTCACGTTGCCGATGCTGACACCGGTGATCTTCTTCACCGTGATCATCGGGGTGATCGATGGCTTCCAGTACTTCGACCAGGCCTACATCGCGAGCGGCTCGGCCACGCTCGGCGAGCCGAACGGCTCGCTGCTGTTCTACGGCATCTGGATGTACGAGCAGGCCTTCCAGTCGTTCCACATGGGATATGCCGCGGCCATGGCCTGGGTGCTGTTCCTTGCCATCATGTTCTGCACCGCGGTGCTGCTGCTGACGTCACGGCGCTGGGTGCACTACGGTGGAGGGATGTCATAGCCAGCGAGGCCGCACCCCGCA
>JAWVDZ010000404.1:0-4771 GCA_033856955.1 Gaiellales bacterium | reverse complement strand
CGGCAAGGGCGTCTTCGAGCTGACCGGCTACAGCGAGGGGGACATGCTCGGAAAGCCGCTGGTGGAGGCGCTCGGCCTGTCCGGCTTCGGCGACGCGCCGAGCCCCGTGGACGTGGTGATGGAGTGGGGCGTGCGCAAGCTCGACCAGCCGCTGGTGCTGCGGCACCGAAGCGGCCGGGAGAAGCCGGTGCGGGTCGACCTGTTCCCGGCCTATGACGAGGACGGCGGACTGCTGGCCTCGATCGCGCCGCGCCGAGCTGTGACCAACTAGCGGGCGGCGTCCGTGTCCCGCTCGGCCTGCCACAGCACAACGTACGGGGTGAGCCATCGCGCCAGCGCGGCGAAGCCCTCGGGACGGATCTCATAGATCCGCTGCCGGCCGGCGGGACGCGAGACGACCAGGCCCGCCTCGCGCAGCGCGCGCAGGTGGCGCGAGGCGCTGGGCTGGCTCATGCCGGTGGCCGCGACCAGGTCGCCGACCGAGCTCGGCGCGCGAAGCAACAGGTCGAGCAGCAGCCGGCGGGAGGGCTCGACAACCGCTTCGAAGGCGCTGGCCATGGCGGGATCCAATCACCCTCCATATATGTTCGTCAAGACATATGTCACGGGCCCGTGTCGGACCGGCCGCCCGCCGCTCGTACTGATAGTGAAACCACTACGCTGTAGGACTCGGGAGGAACCGATGAAGTACTTGATGCAGATCTACCAGGGCGAGGCGCTCGAGGTCTGGGGCCGGCTGTCGGAGGAGGAGCAGCAGGCCATCGCCGCTGACTACCAGGCCCTCAACCAGACGCCTGGCGTCACCCCCGGCGAGTGGCTCGGCTCACCCGACACGGCCACCACCGTGCGCGTCCAGGACGGCCAAACGCTCACGACCGACGGCCCGTTCGCGGAGACCAAGGAGGCGCTGGGCGGGTACTTCCTGCTCGAGGCCGACGACCTCGACGCCGCGATCGAGATCGCCTCCAAGGTACCGGCCACCCGATACGGGGGCGCGGTCGAGGTGCGGCCGCTGGTGCAGTACTGATCGAGACCGTCTTCCGCCAGGAGTGGGGGCGGGTGCTCGCCACGCTGGTCGGCCTGCTCGGCGACTTCGACCGCGCCGAGGAGGCCGTCCAGGAGGCGTTCGCCGTCGCCGCCGAACGCTGGCCCCGCGACGGCGTCCCGCCCGACCCCGCCGGCTGGTTGATCGTGACGGCCCGCAACCGCGCGATCGACCGCATCCGCCGCGAGCGCGCGCTGGCGGCCAAGTCCCGCCTGCTCGATGGCCCCGAACCGATCGAGGACGAGATCAAGGACACCCGCTTCCCCGACGAACGGCTCGAGCTGATCTTCACCTGCGCGCACCCCGCGCTGGCGGTGGAAGCCCAGGTGGCGCTGACGCTGCGCGCGCTGGGCGGCCTGTCAACCGACCAGATCGCGCGCGCATTCCTCGTCTCCGAACCGGCGATGACTCAGCGACTGGTCCGGGCAAAGCGCAAGATCAAGCAGGCGGGCATCCCGTTTCGGGTGCCGCCGCCGCACCTGCTGCCCGATCGGCTGGCCAGCGTGCTGGCGGTCATCTACCTGATCTTCAACGAGGACTACGACGGCCGCGGCGAGCTGGCGGGCGAGGCGATCAGGTTGGGCGTCGCGCTCACCGAGCTGATGTCCGACGAGCCGGAGGTGCACGGCCTGCTGGCCTTGATGCTGCTGAACGATTCGCGGCGCGACGCGCGGCGGCGAGACGGCGAGATCGTGCTGCTGGCGGATCAGGACCGCTCGCTGTGGGACTGGGCGCAGATCGCAGCCGGCCGGGCCGCGCTTGCGCGGGCCGAGGCGCTGAACGGCCGCGGGCCGTACGCGCTCCAGGCCGGCATCGCGTCGCTTCACGCCGCCGATCGCAGCGACTGGCCGCGGATCGCCGCCCTCTACGACCAGCTCCTGCTCGTGACGGGATCTGCGGTCGTGGAGCTCAACCGGGCGGCGGCGGTCGCCGAGGCGGAGGGGCCGCAGGCTGGTCTGGACGCGATGGAAGGGCTGGAGCTGGACGGCTATCACTATCTGCATGCCGCTCGTGCCGAACTGCTTCGCCGCCTCGACCGTGAGCCCGAGGCGCGCGACGCGTACCTCAGGGCGCTGGATCTGGTGCACTCGAACTCCGAGCGTCGGTTCCTGGAGAGGCGGCTGGCCGAGGTGGACACGCGGGCGGGCTGAGAACGGCGCGTGGGTTGCGGCTCGAGTTGGGGGTCAGACCCCTGGCGGGTCAGACCCGGTCGCTGTCCACGCGGTGCTCACGAACCGTGCCTGTCCAGCTCCCGCTCGACCAGCGCCTGGTAGCGCTCGACCACCTCCAGCTG
The DNA here is from genome assembly GCA_033856955.1 of Gaiellales bacterium. Classification (GTDB taxonomy): domain Bacteria; phylum Actinomycetota; class Thermoleophilia; order Gaiellales; family JAICJC01; genus JAICYJ01. The sequence continues at coordinate 2,432 of JAWVDZ010000404.1, read as the reverse complement.
GCGCAGCCGGCGGTCGATCAGGCGCCGCTCGGCCTGCTCATCGGTTCCGGACATCACGCCCAGCGCCTCGAGCACCGCGGTGTCGCGGGCTCCCAGCTCCGCCCGCGCGTCCTGCTCCAGCCGTAGCCACGCCAGCCGCATACGCGCGCCCTCCAGGTCGTCGCGAAGGCGCTCGGCGTGGCGCGACAGGCGGTCGGCGTAGAGCTCGATCTCGATCCTCGACATGCCCGGATCGTGGCCCACCGCGGCGACACGGGACAAGACCTGGACGGTGTCGGAAGTGTGCGCTTAGATGCGCGCCGAGGGACACATCTCGACCACCGCGCACGCCTCGCAGCGCGGCCTGCGGGCCTCGCACACGCGGCGGCCGTGGAAGATCAGAACGTCCGACACTTCCAGCCATCGCTCGCGTGGATACAGCCGCATCAGCGCCCGCTCGACCTTGACCGGGTCGGTGTGACGGGTCAGCGCCAGCCGCCGCGAGACGCGGCCGACGTGCGTGTCGACGGCGATCCCGTCACGGCGCCCGAACGCGTTCGACGAGACGACCGCCGCCGTCTTTCGGCCGACGCCGTGCAGCCGCACCAGCTCGTCCAGCGTCTCGGGTACCTCGCCGCCGTGCAGCTCCACGATCGAGACGCAGGCGGCCTGGATCGCCCGCGCCTTGTTTCGGAAGAAGCCGGTCGGCCGGATCAGCTGCTCGAGCTCGGCCTGCGGCAGGGCGACGTAGTCGGCCGCGGTGCGGCAGCGCGCGAACAGCGCCGGAGTCACCAGGTTGACGCGGGCGTCCGTGCACTGGGCCGAGAGGATGGTCGCCACCAGAAGCTCCAGCGGATTGCTGAAGTCGAGCTCGATGTGGGCGTCCGGATGCTCGGCCGCCAGGCGGTCGAGCAGCTCCCGGGCGCGATCGGAGCGGGCGCTCACGAGGGCAGCGCCGGGCCGGCGCAGAGCAGGTCGAGCGCCGGGCACTCGGCGCAGTGGGGCCCGGGACGGGCCTCGAACCGGCCCTCGCGGATCGGCCCCAGCGAGCTTCGGATGCCGTCGCGCAGCCGATCGGCGTCCTCGGCCGTGAAGCTTCGCACCGACACCGCGTCCGGCCGGTCGAGAAAGGCGTAGGCCACCTCCACCGAGGCGGCGCCGGCAAGCAGCGCGGCCAGGGCGTAGATCGCCACCTGATGGCCGTACGAGCGATCGACCAGCTCGTCCGGCGACCGGTCACCGAGCCGGTTGGTCTTGTAGTCGACGACCAGCGCGGCGCCGCCGGCGTCCTGGTGAAACGCGTCGAAGCGCCCGCGCAGCAGCACCCCGTCCAGCTCGAACACAAACGGCAGCTCGAGCCGGACGCCGTCCAGGCCGGCAACGCGGGCGGCCAGCGCCGAGCCGCGCCAGCTGGCCAGCATCTGCTCGATGCGCTGCTCGTCGAGCTCGGTGGCGTGCGGGTAGCGCTCCCGCCAGCGGCCGTCGTCGGCCTCCAGCAGCAGGTGGACGGCATCTCCCACCTCAACGGCCGCCATGCCGTCGCCCTCCGGCCGCTCGGGAGCGCGCTCGGGCAGCCGAAGCAGCCGCTGGGCGTAGAAGCGGTAGCCGCAGCGGTCGTACAGGGCCAGCCCGCTGTAGGAGAGGCGCCGCAGCGGCACGGAGGGAGGATCGGCCACCGCCACCAGCGACTCGAGCCGCGGGGTGGGCGCCTCCAGGGCCGCGAACAGGTGGAGCTGAGCGGGAGCGTCCTGGTCGGGCTCCGGCTGCAGCTCGGGCGGCCGCGTCACGCGCACATCCACCCGCGTGCGGCCGACATCGACCAGCCCCTCTGAATGCAGCCCAACCTCCAGCACCCTGCAGAGCGCGGCGATCGGCGTCTCGTCCTCCGGCCTGGCCAGCCCGCCGCTGACGATCAGGTGGCGCCGCGCCCGAGTCATGGCGACGTACTGGCGGCGGCGCCCCTCCTCCAGCTCGGCCTGCTTCTCGAGCTCGCCGAGCTGCTTGAGGCCAAGCGCCGGCCGGGTGATGCCGGTGTCGGGGCAGGCTCGGAAGGCGATCCGCCCGTCGCGGTCGACCAGCACGTCGGGAGCGCCGCGGCCACCCGGCCGGCGGCCGGCGTCGGCCAGCACGACGACCGGGAACTCGAGCCCCTTGGCGGAGTGGATTGTCATCAGCAGCACCGCATCGCCGCCCTCGTCGGCGATCGCCGCCTCGCCCTCCCGCGTCGCCAGGTCCGCTTGCTCCTCGAGGAAGCGGACGAAGCCCTCCAGGTCGGGGCCGCGCAGATGCTCGTACTCGCGGGCCAGCCGGATCAGCTTGCGCACGTTGGCCAGCCTCCGATCACCGTCCTGCCGCGCCAGCAGCGCCAGATCGAAGTCGTGCTCGGCCACGATCCCCTCGCATAGCCGCTCCAGGCTGAGGCCCGCCAGCCGCTCCACCAGCCGGTCGTAGCG
>JAWVDZ010000403.1:0-4255 GCA_033856955.1 Gaiellales bacterium | reverse complement strand
GCCGGCGGCCGAAATCGCGCGCATGACCGGCATCAACCTCCAGGACGAGTTCGCGGAGGTCGTGACGACCGCCGCAGCCTGCACGTGACCTTCGGACGGCGGCGATCCGGCATCTCTGGGCGAAGCGGTGGTATACCGCGGACGCCCGGCGGGCCGGTAGACCTCAGGTAGGGTCGCGCTGTGGTTTCACTTCGGCCGATTGACGACTCGAATCGCGGCGTGGTCGAGGCTCTCAGCGTCTCGTCGATCCAGCAGCGGTTCGTCGCCGGTGATGCCGATTCGCTGGTCGAGGCGGTCGAGGATCCGGGTGGTCGCGCCATCTACTGGGCGATCTATGCCGACGATCTCCCGGTCGGTTTTGTGATGATCAGCGACGAGGTCGATGGTCCCGGCTATATCGCGCAGTATCTCTGGAGGCTGCTGATCGACCAGCGGTACCAGGGGCGGGGATACGGCGCCGCGGCGCTTGATCTCATCGTGGAATATTTCCGGGGCCGCCCCGGGGTAGAGGTCATGTGGACGAGCTGCGGCGAGGGCGATGGCAGTCCGCTTGGATTCTACGAGCGGTACGGGTTCGAGCAGACGGGCGAGCGCGTGTTTGACAACGAGATCTTGCTGCGGCTCAAGATCACCTGACTCACCACGCGCGCATGACGAGGCGGTTCGCCGTTCAGCTCACCGCCTTCTTCACGAGCGCCCCTATCCGTGCCTCCTCGGCGGCGGTCAGCTTCTTCACCGCAAAGGCGGTCGGCCACATTTCGCCGTCGTCGAGGTTCGCCCGGGCGCTGAAGCCGAACGTCGCGTACCTCGTCTTGAACTTGTGCGAGCTCTGGAAGAAGCAGACGACCTTGCCGTCCTTGTTGGCGTACGCGGGCATCCCGTACCAGGTTCTGGGAGAGAGATCTGGCGCGCTGGCTTTGACGATGGCATGGAGCCGCTCGGCGATGGCGCGATCCTGCTTCGGCATCTCGGCGATCTTCGCGAGCACGTCGCTTTCTCCGTCCGCCTTGCCGGCGCGGGGGCGACGCGCCGCCTTCAGCTCTTGGGCGCGCTCCCTCATGGCGGCCTGTTCCTCGTCGGTGAACCCCTTGGACGCCTTCGTTGCGGATTTCCTCTCAGCCATTGCGAAACACCTCCATGCGCGGATTGAGGCCCAGCCGCTCGATCTACGGGGACGGTAACGGTGCGGCACAGACGTCGGCGTAGCCCGGGCTCATCTGAGGAACCGCCCGATCGCCGGGGGCCCTACTTGAAGCGGTACGTGATCCTGCCCTTGGTGAGGTCGTAGGGAGACAGCTCGACCTTGACCCGGTCACCGGGCAGGATCCGGATGTAGTAACGGCGCATCTTGCCGGAGATGTAGCCCAGCACCGACTGGCCGGTGTCGAGCTGCACCCGGAACATGGTGTTGGGCAGGGCCTCGGTCACCTCACCCTCGACCTCGATCGTCTCTTCCTTGGCCATCAGCCCCCGCCATCCACGACCGTCACGTTGGTGGCCTCCATGCCCTTGCGACCCTCCTGTGCCTCGTACTCCACCTTCTGCCCCTCGTCGAGGTTGCGGAAGCCACTGCCGGCGATGTTCGAGAAGTGGACGAACAGGTCACTGCCACCATCGTCCGGACTGATGAACCCAAAGCCTTTCGCCTGTGAGAACCATTTCACTGTGCCTGTAGCCATCGTGCTCTCCCGAGTCGAACCTTTGAACGACGCAGGTCATGCACCAACGGCTCACCACACGCACGTTCATGGATCCATTGGCGGATCCACGGCCGAGAGTGTACCGAAATATGTGCCTGTTTCGGGTTCGCGCCGGTCGCGTCAGGCGGACTCGGCGGCAGCGTCGACGGCGGGCGCGGCGACCCCCTCGGCGGGGGTGTCCTGCTCGCCGTCGGCGACCGTCGCAACGGGCTTCCGGCGGCCGCGGGAGCGCGACCTGCGCCGCCGCTCGCGCCGCTCGGGAGAGGCGCCAACCGGCTCGCCGCGGGCCAGCTTCCGCACCGCACCCGGCCGTGAATCCCGGGTCACGCCGCCATCGGTCTCGATCTGGAACTCCACCCGTACGCGGCCGCGCACGCCGGCCGTCTTGAGCTGCGAGAGCACGCGGCGGGCAGCGTCGTCAAGCAGCGCTGACGCCTCCTCCTTGGTGAGCTGCACGACCAGGCCGGCGCCCTCGACAGCGACCCGCGCGCGACGGTCGCCGAGAGCGCTATCGCCCACGATCTTGCTCACCGAGACCTCGAGCCCGGCCTGCTCCGCGGCAGCGGCGCGCACCTCCTGCGCCGTCTCGTGCACGTCGGTGCTCCCCGCCAGTCTCCAGACGATCGGATCGTCGCCGGCGAGCGATGCGCGAACCACCTCGTCGGCGTCGTCGCGCAGCCGCACCGCGACGGCCGGCGGGAGGTCGACGACCACCTTGCCGTCCTCGCGCTTGACCGGCACGGCCGGCGGCGTCGCGCCGACCACGGCGCCGTTGAACGAGACCGTGTCCCCCTTCTCGCTCTTCTCGGGCGACCGCGCCCGCTTGGCCTGCTTGGTCTTCTGCTGGGGCGCCGGAATGTTGGAACCAAGCGCGGCGGCCAGCCGCGGCGGATCGTTTGACAGCGCCATGCGCGCCTTCTCGATGATTCGCTCGGCAGCCGTGTTTCGCCGCGGCGAAGCGACGGCCAGCAGGGCCGCCCCGGCCTCGAGCGGCCCCGAGGTGGCGATGTGGGCGAGCTTGGCGGCGGCCTCCGTGTGAGCGGCCTCGCCGGAGGCCGACGCCAGCGCGCCCAGCAGGCTGCGGCCGTCCGGAACATGGGACCCGGCGTAGCGATACTCGTGGTCGCGGGCCGCCTTGGCGAGCTGCCATGTCCACGACGCGATCCGGTCGATGGGCGCCTCGATCTTGCCGTCGCCCATCGCCAGCAGCAGCACGCGCGCGCCCTGGCCGCGATCCTGTTGCCAGGTGGGCGCGGCCTCGACCAGCCGGCAGGCCATGGCGAACGTGGTCTGGCTGGGCCGCTGTGAGGAGAGGTCGCCCAGCGCCGCCAGCCGCAGCCGCCGGTGCTTGTTCTCGGCGGCGCAGGTGAACAGGAACAGCTCGCGAGCCTCGGGCTGGAGCGCCGCGATCCGCTCCGCCAGCTGCTGTGCGTCGGCCGGGGTGACCGCCCGCGCAGCCACCACCGCCCACGCCCGCTGCTCGTCGACCGGCAGCTTGGACGCGTCCACCAGCCGCCACTGGTTCGCGATCACCGCGATCCGCCGTTCCGGCTTGTCCGAGACGGGAACGATCCAGGAGGCTTCCTTGACGATCGGCTTGGGCGGCCGGCGGCGCCACCTGCGGCGCCTGGGCGGCGGGGGCGTGACCAGCCCGCTGGGCCGGTATGCGTCGACGTCGAGCAGCGAGTGGAGCGTGATCGTGCGCTCGGTGTGCGGCGCTCCCGGCTCGGCGAAATCGACCACGATGCCGGCCTCCTTGCGCCGGTGCAGCCGCATGATGCGGCCCACTCGCTGCTGGTAGACGCGGCGGCTGGCGGTCGGCGCGAGGTGCATGCAGATCGTCGCCCGGGGAGCGTTCCAGCCCTCGGCAAGCAGCATCGCGTTCACCAGCACGTTGATCTCTCCGCGCTCGTAGGCCGCCAGCGTCTCGGCCAGCTGCCGGGGCGGCGTCTTGCCGGAGACGGCCGCCGCCTTCATGCCGATCGCCTTCATCGCCGCCGCCACCCGCTCGGCGTGGCTGACGCCGGCTGCGTAGACGATCCCGGGCGTGTCCCCGAAGCGGCTCTGGTAGAGATCGGCGGCCGCCATGTTGAGCGGATCGAGGTCGAGCGCGGTGGCCAGCTGTCCCTGGTCGAAGTCGCCACCGACGATCTCGACGGGGCGCAGTGAGGCGATCGGCTTGACCCGCACGCAGCGCAGCGGGGCGACCACGCCGCGGCGCACCGCCTCGGCCAGCGGCAGGTCCGCGACCTCGGCCGGGAAGACGTCGCCGACGTGCTTTTGGAGCAGCTGGTCGGTGGCCGTCATGCCGATGTAGACCGGCTCCGAGAGGCGCCGGATGGCGGCCGCCGTCTTCTCGCCCAGCGCGGTGTGGGCCTCATCGCAGACGACCACGCCGTACACGTCCGGCTTGAGCTGGTCGGCGTGCTTGATGAACCAGGAGTACGTGTTGATGGTGAGCGGCGGTGTTGGCGGCGTCGTGTCACCGATCAGCACCGGCGGGTGGAGCCGCTTGCCGTACCCCTCCTTGGTCAGGTCGCGGGTGAACTGGTCGA
>JAWVDZ010000402.1:0-3530 GCA_033856955.1 Gaiellales bacterium | reverse complement strand
GCCGAGGTTGTGGCGAGTGGCACGGTAGCGGGACCCGGGATTCCCGAGCCCCGCCACCAGATACGAGAGAGACGGCTCGCGCGATCGGCGAAGCAGACCCACCCGCGGCTACTCGTCGCCCGAAGGCTCCTGGGCGGAGTCGCCCTCGCCCTCGCCAGGCTCCTCGCCCTCTTCGCCTTCCTCCTCGGCCGGCTCCTCGCCCTCCGGCACCTCGCCTGCAACCTCGGCGGCGGCCTCCTCGAGCTCCTCCTCCGAGATGGGCGCCGAGACGGTGGCCAGTACGGTGCCCTCGGGGTCGTCCAGGAACGTGACGCCCTCGATGGCAGGCACGTCGGCAAGCCGCAGCGAGCCGCCGATCTCGAGCGCGCTGACGTCCACCAGGATCTGCTCCGGGATCGCCGTCGGCAGCACCGAGATGTTCACCTCGTGCGTGGGCTGGCTGAGGATGCCGCCCATCGAGACCCCGTGGGGCACGCCCTCGACGTGCACGACCACCACGGTGTTGATCGGCTGGTCGAGCCGCACCTCGTGGAAGTCGATGTGGATCACGCGGTCGCGAACCGGATCGAGCTGCATCTCCTTGATGATGACGGAGTGGGTCTTGCCCGTCCCGTCCACCTTGAGATCGATGATCGCGTGCGTGCCGCCCGGCCCCGAGACCGCGCTTCGCAGGTCGCGCTGGCCCACCGCGATCGCGGTGGAACCCACGGTGCCGCTCTGTGACGTGTAGATCACGCCGGGAATCTCACCCGCAAGGCGAAGCGCCCGGGCGTCCTTGCCGCCTCGCCCGTCGCGCGAGCGGACTTCGAGTTTCACATCAGCCATATCGTCGTACTCCCGAGAGGGACGACCCGCCTAGAAGAGCTGGTTCCCGCCGTGGAACAGGCCGGAGACGGAATCGTCGTTGAAGACGTTGGAGATGGTATCAGCAAGGATCGGCGCAACCGACAGCACCTGAACGTTGTCCGGCCGCTCGATCGGGTTCCCCGGGATCGTGTCGGTCACCACGACCTGGCGGAACACGCTGTCGGCGAGGTTGTCCAGCGCCGGCCCGGAGAACACGGCGTGGGTCGCGCAGGCGTACACCTCGGTGGCGCCGAGATCGACCAGGGCCTGGCCGCCGGCGCAGAGCGTGCCCGCGGTGTCGATCATGTCGTCGATCACGATGCAGACCTTGTCGCGCACGCGGCCGATCACGTTGGTCACCTCGGCCATCTGCTGCTCCGGCCGCTCCTTGGTGATCAGCGCCAGGCCTGCGCCCAGCATCTCGGAGAACTTCTTCGCCAGCTTGGCGCGGCCGGCATCGCCGGAGACGACGACGATGTTCTCGGGCGGGATCTCGCCGACCAGCAGCCTGAAGTGGTCGGCCAGCAGCGGCACCGCCGTCATGTGGTCGACCGGGATCTTGAAGAAGCCCTGCAGCTGGCCGGCATGCAGGTCCATCGTCAGCACGCGGTCGGCGCCGGCCGCCTCCAGCATGTCAGCCACCAGCTTGGAGGTGATCGGCTCGCGCGGAGCGCTCTTCTTGTCCTGCCGCGAGTAGGGGAACCAGGGCATCACCGCCGTGATCCGCTTGGCCGAGGCCAGCCGGGCGGCGTTGATCATGATCAGCAGCTCCATCAGCGAGTCGTTGGTCGGCGACGAGCACGACTGCACGATGAACATGTCGGCGCCGCGGATCGACTCCTCGTAGCGGACGTAGACCTCGCCGTTGGTGAACGTCTTCAGCAGGGCCTGGCCGAGCTCGATGCCGAGGTGCTTGGAGATCTTCGCTCCCAGCTCCGGGTTCGACCGGCCGGTGAACAGCATCAGCCGCTTGTGCGGCGCCCGCTCCATCCAGGTGGAATGTCCCTCGCTCATGACCGGCGCCGCGCCGGGTACCGTCGGGAACAGAGGTATCGGTGACTCAACGCTGACGACGCTTTCGCTTTCCATATCCCTCGATGTTGGTCTGCTTGGCACGGGCAACCCCCAGCGCATCGGTCGGAATGTCATCCGTGATCACCGATCCCGCCGCCGTCCAGGCGCCGTCGTGAATCGTCACGGGTGCGACGAAGACATTATGAGAGCTGGTGTGGACGTCCTTGCCGATGATCGTGCGCTGCTTGCTGACGCCGTCGTAGTTTGCGGTGATCGCACCGGCCCCGATGTTCGATCCAGAGCCGATCTCGGCGTCTCCGATGTAGGACAGGTGCGGCACCTTCGCTCCCTCGCCGATCACCGAGTTCTTGACCTCGACGAACGTCCCCGCCTTGGCGCCGGCGAGCAACGTCGCGCCGGGCCGAAGGTAGCAGAATGGGCCGACCCGGGCATCGCGGCCGATGGTCGCGTCCACCGCGACCACGTGCGGGCCGACCTCGGCGCCGGCCTCGACCCGTGTGGATCCGCGAAGCACGGTGAAGGGGTGCAGGATCACGTCCGGCTCGAGCTCGACGCCGGCCTCGACGAACGTGCTCGCCGGATCGACGAAGGTGACGCCGGCCAGCATGTGGTCATGGTTGATGCGCTCGCGCAGCCGGGCGTCGGCCTCAGCCAGGTCGACCCGGGTGTTGATGCCGTGGGCGACGGTGGCGTCCTCCCCGCGGTGGGCGATCACGCGCCCGCCGTCGGCGACCAGCAGGCCGACCACGTCGGTCAGGTACAGCTCTCCCTGGTCGTTGTCGGGAGTCAGCCGTTCCAGCGCCGACCAGAGGGCGGCGGAGCGAAACACGTAGATGCCCGAGTTCACCTCGCGCAGCTCGCGCTCATCGCCGTCGGCATCGCGCAGCTCGACGATGCGGGCGACCTCGTCCCCACCCCCGCGGACGATGCGGCCGAAGTCGGCGCCGGTGCGCTCGTCGCGGGTGATGGTGAGCACCGCTCCGTCGGCTCCCGCCGATCCGCGCGCCTCGACCAGGCCGCGCAGGGTTGCCGCGTCCACCAGCGGCGTGTCGGCGTACGTGATCAGTATGTCTCCCTCGAAGCCGGCCAGCGCGTCTCTGGCGGCCAGCGCGGCGTCGCCGGTTCCCCGCTGCTCGCGCTGCACCGCGGCGGACGCCCAGTCGGGAACGGCCTCGGCCAGCCGATCGGAGCCGTCCACGACCACCACCGTCATGTCCGCCCCCAGTTCGCGCACCGCCTCCAGCGACCACTCGAGCAGCGTGCGGCCGCAGGCGCGGTGCAGCACCTTGGGCGTGCGGGATCGCATGCGGGTGCCCTTGCCGGCGGCGAGGACGAGCGAGGCGAGGGGTGCGGTCATGGGGTCAGACAAACTGGGGCGCCTGGATTCGAACCAGGGGTCGCGGGACCAAAACCCGCTGCCTTACCACTTGGCCACGCCCCATCGGCATGGTCAGGCACCCGCGAGTATACGGGGGTGGTGGGGTTTGACGACGCGATGACCGCACAGAGCCGGGGGCGAAAAGCGAGCGTCGCAAGGAGCAAGGGAGGCACAGTGCTTCGCACGGGCCGACCGCAGCGACGCCGCGAGGCGATGACTGAACATGGCTTAGCCCGGGGCCGAAAAGCGAGCGTCGCAAGGAGCAAGGGAG
>JAWVDZ010000401.1:0-2919 GCA_033856955.1 Gaiellales bacterium | reverse complement strand
CTCGCGCACGCGCGCGTCGAGCGCGTCCAGCGTCAGGCGCGCCTGGCTCGGCTCGGGCGCCGGGGTCCACTCGGCGGCCTCCGCGGGCAGCGCGTCGCGGTCCACGTCGAAGAGCAGCATCGCCACCTCGACCGCCGACTTCCCGTCGACCATCGCGTGGTGGAGCTTGCACAGCAGGCCGACGCGGCCGTCCTCGAGCTCGGGCGCCAGGTGGATCGCCCACAGAGGATGATCGCGCGGGAGCGGCTTCGAAAGGACGTCGTCGCAGAGCTCGGCGAAGCGATGGGCCGACAGCACCTCGCCCGCCCCACCCATGCGGACAACATGGCGGCGGATGTCGAAGCCGGCGTCGTCGACCCAGCGCGGATCGGCCACGCCGAGCGGGTCGGCGGCGATCCGCTGGCGGAAGCGCGGCAGCAGCGCCAGCCGGCCGCTGACCGCTCCGCGCAGGGCCCGGACCGTCGGCCGGGGCCGCTGCCCGTGCGGCGTCAGCGCGGCGGCCCACGCGACGTGCATGTGGGCGTTGGGTGTCTCGACGTGGAGGAACGACGCGTCGAGCGGCGTGAGGCGCGCACTCATCCGCCCGGCCGCACGCGACCCGGACCCGCCGTCATGGACGGCATCCGGGTGACCGCGTCGACCGGCGCAAGCCGGAATCGCCGGGGCCGGGCGTCCGTGCGCGGCATGGGGACCAGCATGTACTTCTGGATCCGTGGAGAGGAAGGTGGGTTCATGACAAGCATGGTCCGCCCGCGCGGCCCCGATGTCATTGGACCGACGGTCCCGAATCCGGCAGGCGCCACTTCTACCCGCGGTCTACCTCTCGTGGGGCCGGCTGCTACTTCGGCAGGGACGGCTCGATGATGCGGATCGCCTTCAGCCCCAGTCCGAGGCGCTCGCGATCCTCGGTCTTCATCGGGTCGAAGCCGGTGAGGTCGCGGATCCGCTCCAGGCGGTAGGCGATCGTGTGGCGATGGGCATAGATCGACGCCGCCGTCGCGTTCATGTTGCAGTTCTGGCTCAAGTAGGTCTCGAGCGTGTGCACGAGCTCCGAGGAGTACTCGCGGTCGTAGCGGACGATCGGGGCGACCGTGTCGTCGAAGAACGAGCGGATCTCCTCGGGATGCGACGCCATCACGCGGAACAGCAGGCGGTAGGTGCCGTCCCCCATGTCCGCCGCGCTCGCGCCGCCGCGCGACTGCACCTCGAGCACGAGCTCCGCCTCTTCGAGCGAGCGCCGCAGATCGCCGGCGCTCTTGTAGTGCGAGGAGATGCCGACAGCCGCGTGCTTTCCGACGCGCGCCGCGACCTCGGACGCGCGCTCGGGCGTGCCGGGCAGGATCGCGTAGACCTTCGAGCCCACCGACTGCGCGATCGAGCCCGCCACCTCGTTCGAGATCGTCGCCAGCGCCAGGCCCGGGGAGCGCTCACCCGGGTCGGCACACATCCCCACGGCGCCCAGCGACAGGTCGCAGCCCAGCAGGCGCGCGCGGCGCTCGATCGCCTCGGGCGCCATCTCCGGGGTCGAGAGCAGCTCCTCCAGGAACGAGCCGCGCAACGCGCGCTCGGCCTCCTCGCGCGCCTCGACCACGGCCAACTCGGTCAGCGCCGCCAGCGCCGCCATGTGCAGGTACTCGCCGGCATCGGCCTTTCCGCGCCCCAGGAGCAGCACCGAGCCCACCTCCTCCGGGCCCGAGGCCACGGGCACCTCCGCGGTGATCTCCTCCGGAGGAGTTGGCCGCCCGCCGGCAAGGCGAGCGGCCACGTAGCGCTCATATGGCGCCCACTCCTCCAACGGCACGCCGATTCGCGGGACCACAACCGCGACGGGGGAGCCTGCGTGCCGCGCCGCGATTTCCGCCACACGCCCCAGGCCGTCGCCCGCAAGGACGGCGGCCATCATCTCCAGGTGCGCCCCACGGGGAGTGGGCAGGGATTCAGGGGCAGGGGCAGCCATCGCACCGACCACGCTATGGAGCGGCGGTCCAGTCGTCTTTGGACACCCGTCGAAAAAACCCGGGGGCGGTTTCGCCCTTGGGTAGAAAGGCGCCTCCGATCTTTAGACAGATGGATAAAGCCGTTGGGCCGCGTGTCGCCTAGATTTCGGGGCATGCCAAGAACTCGCCCTCACAACTTGTACGCCGCCCAGTGGGCGCCGAATGGCGGATCGCTCGGAACCCTGGACCTGACCGAGCCCGCGAACCAGCTTTTCGGAGCAAACGTCTTCACGATCGCCGAGCAGCGCGAGCGCCTGTCGAAGGACACCTACAAGCGCCTGCAGTCCACCCTCGAGAAGGGTGAGCCGCTCGACGTGTCGCTGGCCGACGCCGTGGCGCTCGCGATGAAGGAGTGGGCGCTCGAGAAGGGCGCAACCCACTACACGCACTGGTTCCAGCCGCTCACCGGGTCGACCGCCGAGAAGCACGACTCGTTCTACGGCCCGACCGGGGTCGGCCGCGCGATCGCGGAGTTCTCCGGCAAGGAGCTGATCCAGGGCGAGCCCGATGCCTCGAGCTTCCCGACCGGCGGCATCCGGGCGACGTTCGAGGCGCGCGGCTACACCGCCTGGGATCCCACCAGCCCGGCGTTCATCCTCGAGAACCCGAACGGTGCGTACCTGTGCATCCCGACGGCGTTCGCGTCATGGACCGGCGAGGCGCTCGACTCGAAGATCCCGCTGCTGCGCTCGATGGACGCGCTGTCGAACTCGGCGGTCCGCGCGCTCAACCTGTTCGGCGACGACGAGGCCCAGCGCGTGTTCACGACGGTCGGCGCCGAGCAGGAGTACTTCCTGATCGACGAGCAGTACTACTACGACCGTCCCGACCTGGTGAACACTGGTCGCACGCTCATCGGCGCCAAGCCGCCGAAGGGCCACGAGCTGGACGACCACTACTTCGGGTCGATCCCGGAGCGGAT
>JAWVDZ010000400.1:0-3298 GCA_033856955.1 Gaiellales bacterium | reverse complement strand
GCAGACGTCGTGGTCGTCTGTCCCGGCGCGTGGCTGGGGCGGATGTACGATCTGCCGGTGCACGCCCGCATCGAGCAGGTCTGCTTCTTCGCCGGCGCTCCCGACGGGCGTCCTTCGCTGATCCATCATGGCGCCAGGGACGGACGCTTCTGGTACGGCCTGGTGGCGCCCGGGGTGGGCTACAAGCTGGCGCAGGACGGCGCCCGCAAAGGGCCGTTCGATCCCGAGCGCCACGACCGGCCGGTGCTGCCCGAGCTGGTCGACGAGCTGTCCGCCTATGTCGCCGAGTCGCTGCCCGGCCTCGATCCGCGGCCGCACCATCAGGAGGCCTGCCTCTACACGATGACGCCGGACGAGGACTTCATCCTGGACACCATCGACGGAATCGTTGTCTGCGGTGGAGACAGCGGCCACGCCTTCAAATTCGGACCGCTGCTGGGACGCTTCTGCGCCGACCTCGCCCAGGGCCGCCGGTTGCCCGAAGAGTGCGAGGCGTTCCGGATCTCCCGCTTCGCGGAGGTGTCGCCGTGAGTCGCATCATCGCCGGCGGAGGGCTGCCCGAGGGCAAGGGCTGGCGGCTCTGGCTGAAGATGCTGCTGCGGGCGTTGTTTCCCTGGCGCGGCGGCCGCATGTGAGGGACGCGACGGCGATCGCGGAGGCCGTCCGCGACCGCACCATCTCGGCTGTTGAGGTGACGCGTGAGCACCTGGAACGAGCGGCCGCCGACGAGCTGGGCGCGGTCTGGCTGATCACCGAGGCGCGCGCGCTCGAGGAGGCGGCCGCGATCGACAGGGCGCTGGACGCGGGCGGGGACGTCGGGCCGCTCGCAGGGGTGCCGGTGGGCTGGAAGGATCTGATCGATACCGGCGGCGCCCGCACCACCTACGGAAGCGCCATCTACCGCGATCACGTCCCCGATCGTGACGCGGACGTGGTGTCGAGCCTGGCCCGCGCGGGGGCGATCTGCATCGGCAAGCTTGCCACCCACGAGCTGGCCTGGGGCACCACGAGCGACAACCCGCACTTCGGCACCTGCCGCAACCCGCACGACCCGGAGCGCATGCCGGGCGGCTCGAGCGGCGGCTCCGGCGCCGCCGTGGCGGCCGGGATCGTCGCGCTCGCGCCGGGCACCGATACCGGAGGCTCGATCCGCTGCCCGGCCTCGGCCTGCGGCATCGTTGGCCTCAAGCCGACCTTCGGCCGCGTCAGCCTGGCCGGCATCCATCCGCTCTGCCCCAGCCTTGACCACTGCGGGCCGATGGCGCGCTCGGTGCGCGACTGCGCGCTCGCGTTGGAGCTGCTGGCCGGCCCGTCGCGGCGCGATCCGCGCACCCCGGCGGTGCCGGTGGAGCGCTACCGCGACGCGCTCGGCCGCGGCGTGGCCGGGATGACGGTGGGCGTGTCCGAGCGCTACTTCTTCGAGCACACCGATCCCGAGCTGGCGGCGATCGTGCGCACGGCCGTCGCGGCGCTCGCCGACGCCGGTGCGCGGCTGGTCGAGATCGACATGCACTGGCCGGTGGAGGGGATGGACGGCGCCAGCTTCTACCTGGCCGAGGAGATCGGGATGATGTACGACCACTGGCCGGCCAGGCGTGCCGAGTTGGGCGGCGATGTGGTTGCTGAGCTGGAGCGCGGAGATCGCGCGTCGGCGCGCGAGGCCGGGCACGCGCAGCTGCTGCGGCTCGGCTATCAGGAGCGGATGCTCGAGCAGCTTTCGACGGAGGGCGTCGACCTGATTGTCTCTCCCAGCCAGCCGTGTCCGCCGCCCCGGATCGGCACCACGCACCTCGCGTTCGCCGGCGACCCGGCCGTGGACGTGACCAGCGTGATGTGCGAGCTGACCGATGTCTACAACGTGCTCGGCTGGCCCGCGATCACCGTGCCGTGCGGCACCGACGGGCTCGGTCTTCCGGTGGGATGCCAGATCGCGGCGGCGCCGTGGCGGGAGGCCGACTGCCTGGCGGCGGCGGAAGTCGTGGAGCAGGCGGCGGGCTAGGTCTGTATGGCCGTGAGGTCGGCCGTGACGCCGCACGGGCCGCCGCGGCGGAGCGTCATCGTGCGCGCCGCCGGCTGGACGGTGACGGTCGCCAGCGTCTGCCAGCGGTCGCCGAACACGGCGCTCTCGGACGGGTGGCAGCAGATCGCGCCGGGGCCGCCGCGATGGCTTCGAAGCGCTCCCAGGATCGCGGGCTCGTCGATCGGATCAGCCGCCAGCGAGGCCATCGCGCGATCGGCATGGTCGAGCCGCAGCACCGAGTCGGGGCCCTCGCGCACCATCGTGTCCCCGGATCGTCCCGGCTCGGCCAAGAAGTGGTTGGTGTGCGTGAGCACCCCGGCCTGGTTCGGCGTCACGAAGCCCGGCCCGGCCGGCGAGAGCTCGACCGTGCAGACGGCGCCGCCATCCTCGTCGTCGGCGACCACGGTCACGGCGCTCGACGCGGACACCTCGACGGTCGAGAGCAGCGCCAGCGCCTGCACGGCATCGGCGGAGTTGTCGAGCACGCTGCGAGTCAGCACGTGCACCGGCACGCCGAGCGGCGGGCCGTCGTCGCGGTGTCCGAGGATGTTCAGCAGCACGGCCACACCGGCGCTGGAGACGCCGACCTTGCCGACGATGCCGGCCTCGGTCATCGTGTCGACCCGGTGGCCGGAGGCGTGCTCGATCGTCCAGCGCATCCAGCTTCCGGCCAGGTCGTCGTGCCAGTCCCACGTCTGCATCCCGATCGGCGCTCCGTCCGCGGTGGCGGTGCCGAGGCAGGCGACGGTCGAACACTCGCCGCGGCCGGCGCGGAGCACCTCGGTGCGCGCGTTCAGCGCGCCGATCATCTCCGGTGAGACGCCGCTACCGGACGCGATGCCCTCGATCTCTTCGGCCAGATAGGGCGCGTAGCCGCCGATCCGCTGCAGGGCCTCGCCGCCCAGCCGCGTGACCTCGTCCGGCTCCAGTCCGGCGGTCAGCTTGAACAGCCGCAGGTAGACGTCGCAGGTGCGTGCGATCCGGTCGGCCTGCGCCCGGCCCAGGCCCAGCCCGCGGTCGCCGGGCAGCGGCTCGGTGGAGTTGTGGGCGGGAATGCTCATGCCCGGATCGTCCATCAACGGGAGCGGTTTCGCAAGGATCTCTATCCTTGCCCGATGCGAGCACTGGTCGGCGTTGATGTCGGGGGCACGTTCACTGACGTGGCGCTCGTGCACGACGGCCGGCTGACGACGGCGAAGGTGCCGACCACCGTGGACGATCAGTCGCGCGGGGTGATGGAGGGCGTCCGGCTTGCGCTGGAAATGGCGCAGATCGAGC
>JAWVDZ010000399.1:0-2622 GCA_033856955.1 Gaiellales bacterium | reverse complement strand
GGTAGGACAGGAACGTAGCTCTTGGGATGTAGCGCTCTTATCCTTAGGCGGTGACAGGAGTCACGCCAGGCCGGTACAGCTCAGTCGACGATTTCTTGTCGAATCCCATTGCGATTCATGCGCCAATCAGGAACAGCATCTTGGCCCAGGTGGTGGACTCGATGCCGACTCCGTTGTTTCCGCCGGCCACCACCAGCCAGCCCTGGCCGGCGGCCGTCTTGACGACGGCCGGGCGCCAGTGCGGGTTGTCCCACTGCCACGGATCGACGAACGTGGGCCGGGCCGCGATCGCGACGCCGTTGTTGACGAGCTGCGGCTTTCCGCCCATCACATCATCCACGGCCTCCCAGCCGACGTTGTCGGTGGCCATCGACAAGGCACCGCCGGCCGCCGCCTTGATGGACAGGCCGGTGGCAGCGATGCCGCCCGCCTTGGCCAGCACGACCACGCCTTCGGCCGGCACCGTGAGCAACGTGCCGGCGGCGCAGGTGCCGGTCGGGCATGCCACCGGCATGCTGGTCGGGACGCTGACGGTGCGGTAGGCCGCGGCAGGATCCTCGAACCGGAAGCCGGCAACCGTCTCGCTCATGTTTGAGCCGGAGACGTACCTGTAGCCTGCCTTGGCACCGTGCAGCATCGTCCGCAGGTCGGTCGAGGGGAGCACGTAGCCGACGTATCCGGTCGGCACGGTGACCGTGGCGCCGGCCACCACGTAGGCTGCGACCTGGTCGCCGTGGATCGCGACGCCGCGCGAGCTGAGGCCGTTGAAGGCTCCCACGGTGGCCGTCTTGCTGTTCGGCAGCTTGATCAGCGCGGGCACCGCCTGGGGCCGTCCCATGATCATGTCGCCACCCGGCAGGTAGCCCACCGCCGGGCCGCCCCAGCCGAACGAGAGCACCGAGCGGTCGTGCACCAGCAGCCCGCTGGGCCGGCCGGCGCCCGAGTGCATGTAGGAGTCGGCGAAGAAGTCGCCGTTGATGGCGGCCGTCAGCCCCACCGGCGAGGTAGATCCGGCCCAGCCCCGGATCTGATTCAGGCGCACCGAGAAGTCATCCGGGTAGTAGGTGCCCAGAGCTGCGGAGTCGAGCGTGAGGTGCGCGTTTCCGATCGTCCACGCCACCTTGTAGATGCGCTGCGTGCGGAGGATGCCGGCATCGAGCACGATGACCTTGTACTGGGTGAGGGTCACGCCGGGCTTCAGCGTGGTTACCGCAACGGGCTTGCCCAGACCGGACTGGATCGGGCCGGTGGCAAAGGCGGCCGGAGCGGTCGCGAGAGCGACCGCGGCAACGGCAACAACGGCAGCGAGGGAGCGCGAACGACCCATACAGAACATGTCGTCCAAATGGGGCTCACCGCGGACGCGCGGACGGGTGAGGGACGGGCACCCGGCCGGGGGATATGTAAGGAAAATCGCCTGCGCTGAAGCGCTGGGGGTGCAGGGCGGCGGCTACGCGCCCTGAGGCGACTCGGGCGGCGTGCTCTGAGAGAGCGTGCCGGGCAGCGGCAGGCCGATCGTGCGCGGCTTGGAGGGCTGCTTCACGGGAGGCTCCTCGACCGCGGCCGGGGCGTGCTTCTCGTGATCCTTGAAGATCTCCTCGACCGGCTCGCCGGCCAGCAGCTGCTGGAACTGCTCGCGGTCGATCGTCTCGTACTCGATCAGGATCTTCGACAGCCGCTGCATGTCGTCCATGTGCTCGCTGAGCACCTTGCGGGCGCGCTCGTGGGCGTCCTCGACGATGCGGCGGATCTCGTCGTCGATCTCGCGCGCGATCTCCTCGGAGTAGTCCTGTTCATGCCCGAAGTCGCGGCCCAGGAAGGGCTGGCTGGAGTCACGGCCGAAGGTGCGCGGGCCGAGCTTCTCGGACATGCCCCAGCGCATGACCATCCGCTTGGCGGTGTCGGTGGTCTTGTTGAGATCGTCCTCGGCACCGGTCGTGACCTCGCCGAACACCAGCTCCTCGGCCGTACGGCAGCCGAGGTTCTTGGCCAGCGCGTCCATCAGCTCCAGCCGCGAGCGCATGAACTTGTCCTCGGTAGGCAGCGAGATCACGTAGCCGAGGGCCATGCCACGGCCGACGATCGAGATCTTGTGCACCGGATCGTTGTGCTCGAGATAGTGGCCGACCAAAGCGTGGCCCATCTCGTGCACGGCCGTGATCTCGCGCTCCTTGGGCGACAGCAGCCGCGTCTTCTTCTCGGGGCCGGCGATCACGCGCATGATCCCCTCCTCGAGCTCCAGCATCTCGATCTGCCGCTTGCCCTTGCGGGCCGCCAGCAGCGCAGCCTCGTTGACGAGGTTCGAGAGGTCGGCGCCGGTGAAGCCCGGCGTCTGGCCGGCCAGCGCCTCGAGGTCGACGGCCGAGCTGATCGGCTTGCCTCGCGAGTGCACCTCGAGGATGCGCTTACGGCCGACGCGGTCGGGCCGGTCGACGACGACCTGGCGGTCGAAGCGGCCGGGCCGCAGCAGCGCCGGGTCGAGGATGTCGGGCCGGTTGGTGGCGGCGATCAGGATGATGTAGTCCATCATCACGAAGCCGTCCATCTCGACCAGCAGCTGGTTCAGCGTCTGCTCGCGCTCATCGTGGCCGCCGCCCATGCCGGCGCCACGATGGCGGCCGA
>JAWVDZ010000398.1:0-3776 GCA_033856955.1 Gaiellales bacterium | reverse complement strand
ACGGCCGAAAGGCCGGTGCCTGGCACGATCGAGCGAGCAGCAAACGCCGGCCCGACCAAGGGCGACACGCCGGTGCCGCAGGCAGTCGTCAGCCACCACGCGTTAGGGTGCCGACATGGGCATCGCGCACTGGGACGACGTCGAGTGGCACCGTCGCGCGAAGGGCGAGATGGATGCCGAGTGGCAGCGGCTGGGCGACTCCGCGGGAACCACCGGCGTCGGCGTCAACCGGGTGCGCGTTGCGCCGGGAAGGCTGCCGACGCCGCCTCACTCGCACGGCGCATCCGAGGAGCTCTACTACGTGCTGGCCGGCTCGGGCCTGGTGTGGCAGGACGGGGCCGTGCACGAGGTGCGCTCCGGCGACTGCGTGATCCAGCGGGCGGACTCGATGGAGCACACATTCGTGGCCGGCGATGAGGGCCTCGACTACATCGTCTTCGGAACGCGCCATCCGACCGAGATCGCGTGGCTGCCGCGGTCGCGGGCGCTGCGCGCCGGCTGGCGGTGGGTGGAAGGCCGCGATGACGACCCGTGGGAGATCGAGGCCCAGGCGCCGCCGCTGGCCGTGGGAGCGCCCGCTCCGCGACCTGCCAACATCGTGAACATCGACGAGGTCGAGATCGAGCGGTACGACGCGGCCACAACGGCGCCGCTCGCCACCCACGAGCGCTCGACGCTGGCCGGGCTGCACTGGGAGCGACTCGGGCCGGAGAGCATGGGCTCTCCGCCCCACTGCCACTCCGAAGAAGAGGAGGTGTTCGTGATCCTCGACGGCGACGGCACTCTCGAGCTGTGGCCCTCACCGCAGTCCGCGAAGAACGGCGTCCTGCGTGAGGACATGCCGATCCGCCCCGGCCACGTGATCGCACGGCCGCCCGGATCGCGCGTCGGCCACGCGTTCAGAGCCGGACCGAGCGGGATCACGATGCTGATCTACGGCACCCGAAAGCCGAACGACATGTGCTGGTACCCACGCTCGAACAAGATCTTCTGGCGTGGCCTGGGCGTGATCGGACGGATCGAGGCGCTCGACTACATGGACGGCGAGCCAAAGGAGTAGTCATGTGGGTTCTGTTCAGCGTGCCCTGCCCCACCCCTGACGGACGCACCGCCGAGGATCTCTACCAGGCGCGTGTGGAGAGGATCGATGAGGAGATGGCCGCGGATGCGGCCGAGCGTGGCTGCACGTTTCACCGCGCCTGGTACTCCGCCGACGGCTCCGCCTTCTACGCGGTCGCCCAGTGGCGCTCGCGGGAGGCGGCGAGCGCCTTCTTCGAACGCTGGTCGATCGAGGATGAGCCGGGCGAGGTGGCAATCGAGCTGCTTGGCGACGTGGGCCTGGTGCCGCTCGGCTAGATGGTTGATTCCATGGGATGCGTGGCCTCTGGACGCATCTAGGCAGGCAGGGCCGCCTGCTCGAGCTCGTCGATCACGATCTTCCTCATGCCCATCATCGCCTGCATCACGCGCTGCGCCTTGGCCGGGTCGGGATCGCCGAGCAGCCTGGGGAGCGCCTTGGGCACGATCTGCCAGGAGAGGCCGAACCGGTCCTTCAGCCAGCCGCACGGTCCCTCCTCGCCGCCCTCCGACAGCGCCTCCCAGTAGCGGTCGACCTCCTCCTGATCGGCGCAGCTGACCATGAACGAGACGGCCTCGCTGAACGTGTAGTTCGGCCCTCCGTTCAGCGCCAGGAACTCGAGCCCGTCCAGCTCGAAGCTGACGGTCATGACGGTGCCGGCGGCACGCGGGCCGCCCTCGCCGTAGCGGGAGACGTTCAGGATCGTCGAGTTGGGAAACAGCGAGGTGTAGAAGTTCGCCGCCTCCTCGCCATCGGTGTCGAACCACAGGCATGGGATAATTCCGCTCATAGCTTCCGTCCTTCCTTGGGCCGGTTATAGATACATCGCTTTGTCCTTGAGACCCCGCTGTCACCCCGAACTCATCGCCGTGCTCGTCGCGTCGCTGCTCGCCGGCTGCTCGTCCGGCCACGCCGCGGCAACCGCCGCTCCCTCCACCCCAGCGTCGCAGCCCGCCAGCGTGCCGAGCACCACGACGCCGCCGCCGGCCCCGCCGCCATCGATTCCCACCACGCCTCGGAAGCGTTCGAAACCCCCGGGGCCTCGCATCGTCCAGCAGCCGATTCCGCTCACCCCCACCCGGCTGGCGGAGACGGCAGCCTACGCCCTGCGCCACTACGGCGTCTCGACGACGGTGCTTCACCCGAAGCTGATCGTGCTCCACTTCACCGCGTCCGGCGCCGGCTCCGAACAGGGAGTGCATGCGTTGTTCGCGTCCGACACGCCCAACGGCGGCGAGCTCCCGGGCGTCTGCGCGCAGTTCGTGGTCGATCAGGACGGCACCATCTACCAACAGGTGCCGCTGAGCGTGATCTGCCGCAACGCGATCGGCGTCAACGACCACGCGATCGGCATCGAGATGGTGCAATCGTCCGGCACGTCGTCACACTGGGCCGACCAGCAGATCCTGCACCGCCGCCCGCAGATCCGAAGCGTACTTCGGCTCGTGCGCTGGCTGCAGGCGCGCTATGCGATCGCCGAGAACAACGTGATCGGCCACGCGATGGTCAACGACTCGCCGTTCTTCCACGACCTCGAGGGATGGCGCAACGACCACACCGACTGGCAGCCCGAGGACGTACGGGCGCTGCGGCGGATGCTCTAAGAGCCTAGGCTCTCAAGGCGTCAGCCGGTGGCGCGGTCGCGCCGCGCGGACGAGCGTCGTTCGAGCCAGCCGGCGAAGGCCACCAGCCGTCCACCGACGGGGGCGCGGGCCGGCTCGGGGGCGGGCACCGCCTGCAGGTGGCGCTCGCGCCGCGGAGCGGAGCGCGGATGCGACTGGCGCTGAACCTGGACGCCACCGAGTGCCGCCAGGATGTCCACCCGCTCCATCTGGCCCTGCTCGAGCAGCGTCTCGGCCAGCGTGTCCAGCTTGCCGCGGGCGTCCGAAAGCAGCGACATCGCATCGGTGTAGGCGTCGGCCACCAGGCGCTCAACCTCCTCGTCGATCACACGGCGCGTCTCGTCCGAAAGGCGATGCTGGCCGTCATGTGAGATCAGCTGGCCGACCCGCTCCGAGAAGCCGAGCTCCAGCACCGCGCGGCGGGCGAGCATGTTCGCCTGCTGCAGGTCGTTGGCGGCGCCCGAGGAGATCTCGCCCACCAGCAGCTTCTCGGCCGCGCGCCCCGCCAGGATGCAGATCATCCGCTCGTGGAAGTAGCGGCGCGAGTGGAGCGCGCGATCGGTCTGACCGTAGACGGCAAGGCCGGCGGCGCGACCTCGCGGCCGGATCGTGACCCGCTGCGCCTTGTCCTGCGTCTCCATCAGCTCCGCGGACAGCACGTGGCCGGCCTCGTGCCAGGCGACCAGCCGCCGCTCCTCCGGCCGCAGCACCTGCGACGCCCGCTCGGGGCCGGCCAGCACGCGCAGGTGTCCCTCGCGCAGGTCCGAATCCGAGATCACCTCGCGGTCGTCGCGCGCAGCCACGATCGCGGCCTGGTTGAGCATGTCCGCCAGCTGCGCTCCCGAGCTGCCCGCCGTGTAGGCGGCCAGGGAGTCGAGGTCGACCTCGTCCGCCAGCGGCTTGGACGCCGAGTAGAGCTCTAGGATCGCGCGCCGGCCGGCTTCGTCGGGCGTCTCCACCTGCACCTGCATGCCGAACCGTCCCGGGCGAAGCAGGGCGGGGTCGAGCATGTCGAGCCGGTTGGTGGCGGCGACGCAGATCACGCCCTTGCGACCCGTGAACCCGTCGAGCTCGAC
>JAWVDZ010000397.1:0-2793 GCA_033856955.1 Gaiellales bacterium | reverse complement strand
CGAACTCGCAGCAGCCCCCGACACCCGCGACAACATCTACTACGCCGCTCTCCTGCCCGCGCTCGTCAGACTTGCCATCACCCTCGGCCAGCTCAGCATCGCCGACCAGTTCACGGCTGGCTACGAGCCGCACACTCCCTACGCCCATCACGCCCTGGTAGCCGCCACCGCCGCGCTCGCCGAAGCACGCGGCGACCACCAAACCGCCGCCGACACATACGCCGATGCCGCGAGGCGGTGGGAGGAGTTCGGCGTCACCCCCGAACACGCCCACGCCCTGCAAGGCCATGGCCGCTGCCTCATCACCCTCGGCCACCCGAGCGAGGCTGCGCCGATCCTCCACCACGCCCGCGAGTTGTTCGATCGGCTTAGCGCGACACCCGCACTCGCAGAGACAGACGCCCTACTCCAAGACGCCACCGCGCTCAGCTCCTAGACCCCCTACCGGGATAGGCTCTCAGGCCGAGGGCAGAGCGCCGTCGATCAGATCCTGTCCGATCCTCTCCCAGCTCCAGCGGGCCATCACCCGCGTGCGGCCGCGTGCCCCAGCTCGCCGCCGCTCGCCGCGATCCATCGTGAGGACGTCCCGCAGCGCGGCCTCGAGCCCCTCGGCGCCGCCGTCGAAGGTGCGCGCGGCGTCTCCCAGCCCGGCTGCCACCTCGGCCAGGCCGGAGTGGGCCGCGACCACCGGCATCACCCCGCAGCTGGCGGCCTCGGCAGCGACCATGCCGAACGCCTCGGGCAGCACGCTTGGAACCACCACCGCCTCGGCGAGCGGGATGAGTGCATGCAGCTGGGCGTGATCCATCGCGCCCGTGAACACGACCGACGGGCCGGCCTGTGATTCGAGCCACTCCCGCTCGGCGCCGAAGCCGACGACCACCAACGTCAGCTCGGGATGTTCGGCCGAGAGCCGCCGCCAAGCCTCGAGCAGCAGGTGCACGCCCTTCTGGCGGAGCAGCTTTCCGAAGTACAGCACGAAGCCCTCCACCCGCTCGAGACGCTGCCAGGCATCGGCATCCGGGTGGCGCTCGGGGTGCGCATGGGGGCGGTCGGCGCGAAGCAGCGCAGCCAGGCGTTCGCGCGACCCGCCGTCCGGCCGGAACTCGTCCACGTCCACACCCGGAGGGACGACGGTGATCCGATCGCCGATGGCATCACGCCCGAGCAGCTCGCCGGCGACCTCCACGATGTGCCGAGACCCGGCGTAGATCGCCGCCGCGTCCCGCATCCCGGGCAGCGCCAGATCGGCCAGGCGCGGGTGGTCGCGGATCGCGTACTCCAGCTCAGAGCCGTGCAGCTTGATCGCATACGGAGTCGCCCGCCCGCAGGCTGCGTGGGCGACCGGTCCGCCCATGATGGCGTGATTTGCGAGCACCATCGCGGCCGGCTCGGAGCGCAGCTGTTCACGCAGCGCCTCGACGTTGAGGCGCAGGTACTCGTCCAGCTCGGCCTGCGTGAAGTCCGCGACGTGCCGAGCCTCCACACCCTCGTAGCGATCAACCACGAACACGGGCAACAGCGGGCCGATCGCAGGACGCACGACGCGCACGTTCGGCCCCAGATCGAAGCGCTCCGGATACGGCTCCTGGCACACGACCCGCACCTCGTGCCCAAGCCTCCCCCACGCCCGCGCGACGTGCTGCGTGTAGATGTTCGAGCCGGTGCCGGAGAGCAGATAGCCGTGCCACAGGAGGAGGTTCATCGGGGGACGACCGTTTCGTCGTGACGCGGGAAACGGACCGGACGCGCCGCACCGACGCGGCCCACTACGTCAGGTGGAAGTAGAGCGCGTACAGCAGCGCCGCAGCCGGGCTCGACCGGTGCACGGTGACGTCAGGCGGCGTGTCGATCAGCGCGTCCGAGTAGCTGAAGATGATCTTGACGCCGGCTTCGACCAGCGCGTCGGCGGCCGACTGGGCGCCGGCGGGCGGCACCGCCAGGACGCCGACGATGATGTTCTTCTCGCGCACCGTGTCCGCCAGCGTGCCGGCGGCCTGAACCTTCAGGGAGGCGATCTGCGATCCCGTCTTGGCGGGGTCGGTGTCGAACACGCCCGCGATGTGGAATCCGTGATCGGCGAACACCGTGGACGAGGCGATCGCGCGGCCCAGATCACCGGCTCCGATCAGGGCGATGTTGTGCTGGCCGGCCGTTCGCAGGATGCCGCGGATCTCCGAGATCAGCGAGTCGATGTTGTAGCCCACGCCGCGCTTGCCGAACTTGCCGAATCCGGACAGATCGCGCCGGATCTGGGTGGCGTTGACGTTCGTGTACTCACCGATCTCCTGGGACGAGATCGAGTCGCGTCCCATCTTCTTGGCCTGTGTCAGCACTTGCAGGTAGCGCGACAGGCGGGCAGCGACCCCCACGGTCAGGCGTTCAGGAGCCAACGAATCCCCCTTGGTGACGGTCACTTGTGACATTGCACGATCAGTGTAGCGAGGGGCTTCGCTGCGGGGCTCCGCTTGTCACAAGCGGTGGTCAGGCCGGAGCGTCTTGTGACGCGGCCGCCACTCGCCGTGCCAGCTCGAGCGGCTGGACGCGGTACTTGAAGGCCTTCCGCCCGGCCACGAACACCACCGGGATCTGCTCGCGGTAGGCCGACTCGAGCTCGGGGTCGCCGGAGATGTCCACCACGTCGAGCTGGAAGCCGAGCAGCTCGCGCTGCCGCTCGAGCAGATCCTTCGCGACGTCGCACAGGTGGCAGCCGGGAGCGCCGTACAGCACCACCGCGACGCTCATACGGTGGCGTAGGCGTCGCGCGACAGGTACTCGGGAAACGCCAGCGGC
>JAWVDZ010000396.1:0-3315 GCA_033856955.1 Gaiellales bacterium | reverse complement strand
GTCGTTGTCGCCGAGCCTGTGAAGAAGAGACCCCACTCGATGACGCCGAAGATGAGCAGCAAGAACACCGGCAGCACGAATGCGGCCTCCACAACAGCGGCACCGCGTTCACCTCGAGCCCGTCGTGTCATCAGGGCCCCTCCGGTGTGGTGCAGCCCTGTCGACTCTCGAGCCGCATGACTGTCTTCTTGTCGATCGTGTTCAGCGAGAGCATCTGCGGGGCGACCAGTGCCTGATGGTTGAGGATGACTCGAACGGCCAGGTAGTCGAGGGTCTGGCCGCATGCATCCGGGACAGCCCATGCCCCCGACTGGTAGGTCCATGCCTTCGTGCCGCTGTTCCACGTGTACTTGAAACAGTCCGTGCTGCAATCCGCAGGCGCCGGGTTGCCGCTGGCGTCGGCCTTGAAAACCCACAAGGTCTGGGGCGTGTCGGTGATCCCATCCGACAGCAGCTCCGCCGCAACGGCGCCGGCAGCCGAGTCAGCAACAATCCGCTCGGCGCTCGTGCTGGCCGCGGCGTTGCCGGGAACGTACGCACTGCCGTATTGCGCTGACGCGATGCGTGCACCGGCACGAGTCGAACCCGTGACGAGGGAGGCCGAACGGAAAAGAAAACCGATCTCGACGATGCCGAACACCAGGATGATGACGACCGGGAACACGAACGCGGACTCGATGAGCGCGGTGCCGCGATCACCTCGTGCCCTTCGCTCGCTCCGGCGCCGCCGCACGCGGCCGAGTGACCAGTCGCGAGCAGGTGCTGGTCTGCGACCCGGTCGACAGCTGTCGTCATGCAGCATGGCCGGCCGCCTCCATCATCACGTCGAGTGGCACCTCGAGCGCAGCGGCGAGCCGCGCCAAGCTGGCGGGCGCTGGCCGGTTGTGGCCGTGGATCCAGCGGCTGACCATCGTGTCGGTGGTGCCCACCCGCTCGGCGACATCGGTCGCGCGCAGGCCCAGCTCTCGTTGGCGACTGAGGATCAGCTCGCCGAGCGTGGTGTCGGCGCGGCGTCTGGGCAGGGCGGCGACCAACGCGGTGATGTCGACGCCGAGCACGTCCGCCAGGCGTTGCAGGAGCCGCGCCGACGGCACCCGATAGCCGAGCTCCCAGGCCGCGATGGTCTTGCGGGTGACGTTGAGCAGCTCGGCGACGGTTGATCGACGCAGCCGCAGCTCTTGGCGGCGGGCGCCGACGAACTGGCCGAAGGGCGGCCAGCCGGCCGTGTTCACGACGAACGGAGAGGCGCAGAGCGTTGCGACGTCGCGCTCGCCGATACCAAGGAACTCGCCCACGATCCGGTAGAGCAGCGGTGCCGGCGTCGAGCGACCCGTCTCCCAACCTGCGTAGGTGGCTTGAGGGACCTCGAGCAGCAGCACCACCTCGGCCTGCGTCATCCCCCGCCCATCGCGCTCGAGCCGCAGCCGCCGAGCCAACGGCGGCAGGTCGGGCACCTCGGTGGGCTCGCGGCGCCAGTCAGCCGTCTCGAGCGACAGCAGCGCGATGAGCCGCGACAGCAGCTGGGCCGACGGCTGGACCGAGCCCTTCTCCCAGAGGCGGATGGTCTCGTCGCTGACGCCGAGCTCCCCGGCGAGGTCGCGGCGACGCATGCCCGCCCGCTCGCGGAAGGCCGAGAGGTGCTCGCCCAGGCGCGCCGACCACGCGATCTCCTCGTCGACGGCACCGGCGGCCGGCGCGTCCGCCGACTGCCTAGTGTGGAGGTCCCCGCAAATCTTGTCCACCGGCGGCGAGTGTGGAGGATCGCCCAACTCTTGTCAACCTTCTCCCCACGCAGCGTGGTCACGCTCCCCGCCTAGGGTCCTCTCATGGCGGACGTCGACGCGCACGCTCACGGCACCGGCTTCCTTCCGAGGCCGGTGGCCGCCGCATACCGCTTGGTCACCCACCCACATCCGCACGATGTGGCGTTCAGCGCGCTCGCCGGGTGCGGCGTCGACGCCATCGTCGCCAAGGCGGTCGGCGACGGCGTGGTCACGCGGTGGCACTGGCCGGCGTCACCCTGGCGATCGGTCGAGCGCCAGCTGGCGTCGATCAGGGCACAGGCTGAGGCCGGTGGTTGCCGCCTCACCACCGACCCGCAGGCCGTGGGCGGCGACCGGCAGCCCGCCGTCGTGCTCGGCGTCGAGGGCGCCGACATGATCGGCACCGAGCCCGAGCGGCTGGCCGACCTGCACGCTCTCGGCGTGCGGGTCATCGGCTTGGTCCACTACGCCGACAACCCGCTCGGCACGGTCTGCCTGCCGTGGCAGGGCTGGGTGCCGGGCCTCGCTCGGCTGCCGCTCGGCTTCCTCCGCCGCGAACCGGGGCTGACCGGGCTCGGTGCCGAGGTCGTCGCCGAGATGGGCCGGCTCGGCATCGTGGTCGACCTCGCCCACGCCGATCGGGCCACCACGCTCGCCGCGTGCGCGGCCGCGACCGGTCCAGTGCTCAGCTCGCACACCGGTGCTCGTGCCCTACAGGAGTTCGCCCGCTTCGTCTCCGACGACGAGGCCCGCGCCATCGCCGGCACCGGCGGGCTGCTCGGTCTCTGGCCGTTCCACTACCGCGGCCGCGGCGTGCGCGACCTCGACGACTGGGCGCGTCACGCCGGCTACCTCGCCGAGCTGATCGGACCCGAGCACCTGTGCATCGGCACCGACATGAACGGCGTGTCCGGCCTGATGCAGGGCTATCGCGGCGAGGAGGACGTACCGGTGCTCATCGACGCGCTCCGCACCACGGGGTTCAGTGACGCCGAGGTGGCCGGCATCGCCGGCGACAACGTGCTGGGACTGCTGCAGAAGGTGTGCGGGTGATCAGACGGTCAGTTGCACTTGAGGTTCTTGTCGCAGTCCACGGTGATCGCGGGCGAGACGGCCACGCCGTTCACCGTCGCTTGGATCGTACGCGTTCCTTGCGTGTTGAATCTCACTGTGATTGACGGGTCTCCGGGCAAGGTCGTCGGGGAGTAGCCGGTGGCCGGTTGTATGGACCAGACGATCGTGAACGCCGGGTCGGGAGGCGGGTTCAGAGAGAAAGCGCACGTGTCGCTCCCCTTGCCATTCTGACATTGCTTCCCGATGGACCCGCTGTACGCCGGTGGAGCGGTCGTCGCGGTCGTCGACGTCGGCGGCGTCGTGGTCGTGGTCGTCGTGGTCGATGCAGCGGCACCCTCGATCGTCGGGTGCCCGATCGATCCGCCCTTGCTGACCAGCTCGCTCTTGGCCTTGCCCTGCGTGAAGTTGATGCTCACGATCAACACAATCGCGATGAGCGCGACGCCGAGCGCGTATTCAACGAGCGTGGTACCCCGCT
>JAWVDZ010000395.1:0-2664 GCA_033856955.1 Gaiellales bacterium | reverse complement strand
CGACGGCGATCCGGGTGCGATAGGAGATCTGGCCGGCAAGCTGCAAGCGACCTCGAGCCGGGCCCAGGACAGTGCACGAAGTGTGCACAAGGCCGCCGGCGAGGTGGGTGAGTCGTGGCACGGTTCCGCGGCGCACGCCTTTGCCGGCTACATGCACCGGTTCGGCGCCGCCGCCAGCACTGTGCACAGCGGGGTCGACACGGCCGCAACCACGCTGCAGCAGGCGGCGGCATCGGTGTCGAGCGCGAAGGATCAGCTCACGGCGATCGCGAGTCGCATCCTGGATGCCGCCGACGAGGCGGCCACGCTGAAGGATGATCCGCTTACCAAGCCCTTGTACGAGGGGGTCGTGCGCAATGCGGTGAGCGAGGGCTGCGCCGAGGCCGAGCCCGTGGTGAAGACGCTCGTGAACGACCTCGAGCAGGCGGCCTCGGCCGTGCATGCGGCTGTCGCGCACCACGCCTTCCGCGCGATGACGGCCGCGAACGATCACACCTACCTGCCGCCGCGCGGCAAGCCGATCGAGTGGAATCCGATCCCGACGGACCTCGCGCCGGCCGGAGCGACTGCACCGGCAAGCGCCGGTCCGGGTGCGGCGTCCGGCGGCGGCGGTGGCGGCGCTGCGCCCGTGCCGTCCGGGGGAGTGAGCAGCAGCGCTCCCAGCGCCATGCCCACCGGCGATGTCGCGCAGTGGATCAGCCAGGCGAAGAAGATCCTGATCGCGAACGGGGTAGCGGCGAGCGCCATCAGTGACGCCGACATCAACATGATCATCCAGCACGAGTCCGGCGGTAACCCGCATGCCGAGAACGACTGGGACTCCAACGCCGCGGCCGGGCATCCGTCCCAAGGCCTGATGCAGACCATCGACTCGACTTTCAACTCCTATGCCCTGCCGGGCCACACGGACGTCTGGAATCCGGTCGACAACATCATTGCCGGCGTTCGTTACGCGCTGTCGCGCTACGGGACCTTGGGCAACGTCCCGGGTGTGGCCGCTGTGCACAGCGGCGGAAGTTACGTGGGGTACTGAGGTGACCTCAACGATCTCGTATAACCTCGCCCAGCTCGACCAGTTCCGCTCGGCCGCTGGCTCGGAAGCCGGCCGCTTCGGTGCGCTCGGCGACGCGCTCGACCTGAGCCCGTCCGCCAGCATCTTCGGCCACAACGGCGGGGCCGCCGCGCTGAGCTCGGCCATCGCCTCGATGGGCAATCAGCTGCAGCAAGAATTCGCGAAAGCCGAGACCTTGCTGCGTGATGTGTCGCGCTCGATCGACGCCGTCCAATCGGCGATCGAGACGGCCGACCGCAACGGCAAGCGCACCTTCACCCCGACGTCGCCGGCCTCGGCGGGCGGCGGAGGCAGTGGAGGCAGTGGAGGCAGTATCGCGACGGCACCGGCCTCGGCCGATCCCAACGTCGGCACCGCGCCGCCGGTCAAGTTCGGTGACGGGGTCACGATCAACCTGCCGCACGGGCTCGGCTCGGTCGAGGCACCCAACGCCAAGGCGGCCGGCGCGGTGCGCGAGGCGCTCACCCAGCTCGGGGTGCCATACATCTGGGGCGGCGAGACGCAGGGCAAGGGCTTCGACTGCAGCGGACTGACCCAATGGGCGTACGGCAAGGAGGGCATCAGCCTGCCGCATGACGCCGCGGCGCAGAACATCGGCGAGCGGGTCGCGCAGAGCAACCTCGCGCCCGGTGACCTCGCAGTCTGGGACGGCCACGTGGCGATGTACATCGGCAACGACCAGATGATCGAAGCACCGCGCACCGGCGATGTCGTGCACCTCGTGCCGGTGCGAACGAGCAACGCCGGCGACGCGTTCGAGGGCTTCTACCGCCCGACCGCCTAGGCCGCTCAACGGGACGGAGGGGACGGACGGGACGGACGACGTAACCCCGTTTGCTAGATCATGCGGCGTTCGGTCGGGGTCGGGGTGACCGAGACCCGGTGCGCGCGCCGGTCGGCGATCACCAGGACCTCGTGATCAGCCAGGGCGGCCACGGTTGAGGGTCCGTTGTCGCCGAGGCCGAGGCTGGATGAGACGGCCGTAGCGGCGTCCGCGCCGAGCCGGCAGACGAGCACCACGTGGGACGCGTCGAACAGCGTGCGTGACCGCTCGTTGACGCCGGCGCGCACGTGGATGGTGGTCTGCCACGCCAGCCGCGGCGCGTAGGTCTCCGGCGGAACGTCGCGCGCGTCCTCCACGACGACCAGCGGCGTGCCGACGCTGGGCGCCGGCAGCGCGCTCGCGTGATCGGTGCGCACGGTCGCGAGCGGCTTCTGCCCACCGATGACGTTGACGAAGTACTCCCAGGCGGTGGCCCGGTCGGTCGCGATCACTGCATTCGATCCCATGCCGGCCACGCGGACGATGAGCAGTCGGGCCAGCCAAGGATCGGCGCAGAGCAAGGTGATCCGCGTGGGCACGGCACGGATCACGTCGATCATGATCTCGCCCCGCGACGACGTTGTGCCCAGGACCATGCCGCCGGCGAAGACGTTGCCGGCCAGGTAGCTCAATTGCGAGGTTTCGGCGAACAGGCTCGGCGCGATCTCGTCGCCGGCCGCCGACAGTTCGTTCCCTGGCATGTCCTAGATGCCGCCGATAGGCACGGTGGCCCGCACGCCGAGATGCTGCACGGCATCGAGTGGTTGCA
>JAWVDZ010000394.1:0-2736 GCA_033856955.1 Gaiellales bacterium | reverse complement strand
CTGGGCATGCCGATCGCCGGACACCTCACTCAGCCAGGCCACGCCCGCCGTCCACAGGATCCCGAACCCGAGGCCGAACAGCGCCCGCGCTCCCAGCAGGGCGACGAACGACCCCGCCATTCCCTGGCCCAGGTCGGCCACCGCCATCACCGCCAGCGACACGAGTGTCAGGCGGCGAACGCCGAACCGCTCGCTGAGCATGCCGGCCGGCACCGAGACGAGCAGGATGGCGACGCTGGTGGAGGCAAGCAGCTCGCCACCCTGCAGTTTGGTGAGCCCGAAGCGCTGAGAGAACTCCGGGACCAGCGGCACGATCGCGTGCCACATCAGCTCGCCGGCGAAGATCGCCAAGAACAGCAGCACGACGAGAGGACGCCTCACGGCAGGCAGCATCGCAGACGGAAGCGGGACAACGCGGCAGGCACATCAGATTGCGATCGGCGACGTCCGTGTGGGACGATCGGCGGGTGGAGAGCGCGCGGCTGCCGGTCGGCGACGGGGTGATCCTGGCCATCGACCAGGGCAGCTCGAGCACCCGCTGCATCGCCTTCGACGCCGGCCTGACGCCGCTTGCGAGCGCGGCGTCAGCCGTGACAACCCTGCGTCCGGCCGCCGGCATGGTCGAGCATGACGCCGACCAGCTGCTGGCCGGCACGCTCTCGGCGCTCTCCGCTGCGCGCAAATCGGTCGCGTCGCGGCCGGTCGCGGCCGTCGGCATCGCCAACCAGACCGAGACGTTCGTGCTGTGGGAGGCGGGATCGGGGCGGGCGGTGACGCCGGTCGTGAGCTGGCAGGACCAGCGTGCGGCCGAGCTCTGCCGCACGCTGGAAGCCAGGCCGGAGGCGGCGTCGGTGGCCACCGTCACAGGGCTTGCGCTCGACCCGACCTTCTCGGCGCCCAAGTTGGCGTGGCTGTTCGAACGCGATCCGGATCTCGCCCGCCGCGCCGGGACGGGTGAGCTGCTGTTCGGAGACGTCGCCTGCTGGCTGGCCTGGCAGCTCTCGGACGGTGGCCACGTCAGCGAGCCGTCGAACGCCTGTCGCACGCTGCTGGTCGACCTCGACCGGCTGACCTGGGACGAGAGCCTTCTGCGGCTGTTCGGCGTCCCGGCCGCGCTGCTGCCCGAGATCAGGCCGTCGGACGGCTCCCGGCTGCAGACGGCGCCTCGGCTCGGCTTCGAGGCGCCGATCGCGGCCATGCTCGGCGACCAGCCGGCGGCGCTCTACGGCCAGGGCTGCACGCGACCGCGGATGGCGGCGCTGACACTCGGGACGGGCGCCTTCCTGTGGCTGAACGTCGGCTCCTCGCGGCCGCAGCCGCCGACCGGGGTGCTCGCGACGGCGGCCTGGGAGACGCTGGCCGGCGGGCGCGCCTATGCGCTCGAGGCGTTTGGCGCCAACGCGGGCAACGCGCTCGCGATCCTGCGCGGACTGGGACTGCTGCCCGGGCAGGGGATGACCGAAGCGCCGGATTGGAGCAGGCCGCATCCGGTGGTGGTGGCGGCGCCGTCGGGGCTGGGCACGCCGCACTGGCACCCCGCGGACAGGATCACGATGCTCGGCGCGAGCAGCGCCACCGGTAGCGAGGAGCTGGCGGGGGCAGCACTGGCAGGCATCGCCCATCAGATCGTGGACGCGCTCGATGCCCAGGACGCCGCCCACACGATGGACACGGTGCGGGTCGGTGGCGGCCTGGCCGCCGACGTGACGCTGCTGCAGGCCGTGGCCGACCTGTCCGGACTCGAGCTCGAGGTCTCGGCCGAGCTGGAGGTAACCGCGCGGGGCATCGCCGCGATGGCGGTCGAGGCGGTCGGACTGAGGGCGGCCGGCGAGCATGCACATGCCGTCGCGCGGCGGGTGGCGCCGGCGCTCGACGCGGCCGGCCGCGAGCGTGAGCGGCTGCGCTGGCGCGAGGCGATCGAGGTGCACGTGGCGGAGCGCACGGGCGAGTGAGCGACAGCGCCCTCAGCCCCGCCTCACGCAAGGCGTCGCTGGCCAGGATCGCCGCGGGGGAGCGGTTCGACGTCGTCGTTGTCGGCGGTGGCATCACCGGCGTCGGCATCGCGCTGGACGCGGCGTCGCGTGGACTCTCGGTGGCGCTGGTGGAGGCGGGCGACATCGCCGGCGGCACATCGAGCCGGTCGAGCAAGCTGATCCACGGCGGCCTTCGCTACCTCGAGATGCTCGACTTCGGTCTGGTGCGCGAGGGCCTCTCGGAGCGGCGGCTGCTTCGCACGCGGATCGCGCCGCACCTGGTGCGGCCGGTGCCGTTCCTGTTTCCGCTCAGACACCGGTTCTGGGAGCGGCCGTACCTCGGCTCGGGACTGCTGCTGTACGACGCCATGGGCGGCGCCCGCCATCTCCCCCGATCCCGCCACCTCTCGAAGCGGGCGGCGCTGGCCTCGGCGCCCGCGCTTCGGCCCGACTCGCTGGTCGGCGCCGTCCGCTTCTACGACTGCCAGGAGGACGACGCGCTGTACGCCGCGTACGTCGCCCGAACGGCGGCCGCCCAGGGAGCCGCGATCGTCACTCGCGCGCGCGTGACGGGATTCACGCGGGACGAGTCGGGACGCGTGACGGGAGTGAGCGTGGCCGGCCCGGCCGGCGAGTTGACGCTTCGAGCGCGCCATACCGTCTCGGCAGCGGGCGTTGGCAGCGACCGCCTGCTCGAGCTCGCGACCGGCGAGCCGCAGACCGCGCTTCGCCCGTCTAAGGGCGTGCACCTGATGGTCCCTCG
>JAWVDZ010000393.1:0-7041 GCA_033856955.1 Gaiellales bacterium | reverse complement strand
GATGTCGTCGGGCCGGTCGTAGGTGCGGCGGGTGACGTAGACGTAGGGGACGGGGCCACCGATCACGGTGTTTCGGATGTAGCTCATCGCCGCGGGCGAGCGCGGCTCGTCCTCGGCGAACGCGGCCATGTAGGCGACGCGCCCGATGATCTGCTGACCGGGCGCGAGCAGGATCGGGGAGCCGGCCGCATCCTGCACCGTGTGGTCGACGAAGCCGTTGGTGCACAGCACCACATGTCCCGCGCGTACCTGGCGGCCGCCGGCGTGAACGACGGCGCCATCGTCGCCCACCACCACCCGCTCCACGTTCGTGCAGTCGGCGTAGCGGAACCGGTCGGGGTGCTGTTGCTGCAGGTACGCGAGCACCTGCTGTGAGAGCAGGCCGCTGTTTGCGGCGCCGGCAAGGGCCATCAGCACCGCCCGGTAGCGGTCATCGTCGACCTCGATCAGCTCCCGTATCCGCGCCTGCGGAACGACGGCGTAGAGCCCCCCGAACAGGGCCGGGATCTCGGACAGGAACTCGGCGTCCTCGGACACCAGGCACTCCTGCGGCCGCAGCCCGCCCTGCCGGCGAATCAGCTTACTGCTGAGATGCACCGCAAGCTGGCTGAGGTTGAACATGCCCAGGTGGCCGGTGAACCGCTCGACGCGAACGGTGGCACCGGACTCCGCCACCATCCCGTCCAGCAGATCATGGGCGTCGTCGAAGCCGCGCTGCGCCTCGACCGCCTTCGCCGCGCCGAACTCGTCGGCGATCTCCGACAGCGGCCGTTCGAAGTAGGTCGTCAGCTGGCCCGCGTTTCGGCCGGTCGCTCCGCGCGCGACGCGGTCGCGCTCCACCAGCAGCACGCTCTTCGATGTGGTCGTGAGGACGAAGAAGGCGGTCGCAACTCCGGCGATCCCGGCACCAACCACCACCACGTCGGCACTGGTATCGGCCGGCAGCGGCTGGGACGGGCCATCCGCGGCAAGCTGGGCGATCCACGGCGAGCGGTTCGGCTGGTCGGCGTAGGCCACCGCCGAGGCCGCGGTCGAGCCGCCCGTCTCGATCGTCTCGCTCATGCGGCCAAGCCTACCCCGCCTAGCTCGGCGACTGGCGATCGGTGCGCCGCCGGCGCTTGGCGCCGCGCATCGATCGGGCGGCGCGCCGCACCAGGTCGCGCGGCCCCTCGCCGGCCCTGGCTTCGATCACGCCCACCGAGACGCCGCCGCTTATCTCGGCCACCCGCGGGTGAAGCGGCTGGCGGGCGAAGCGCTTCGCCATCCGCTTCGCCAGCTTGCGGGCCTGCTTCTCGGTCGCATCCGGCAGGATCACGATGAACTCATCGCCGCCCATGCGGGCGGCCAGATGGCGGCGCTTGATCGTCTCGCTGATCGTGCGGGCAAGCGTGCTGATCAGGTGGTCGCCTTTGTCGTATCCCAGCGCGTCGTTGACGTCTTTGAGGCCGTCCACGTCCAGCAGCAGCAGCCACAGGTGCCTCCCCTCCGAGCAGAGGCGTGCCAGCTCATGATCGAGTGCGCGCCGGTTGGCGAGGCCGGTCAGCTGGTCGGTCAGCGCGGCGCGGCGAAGCTCCTCGGCCTCCAGCTGCGCGAACACCAGCGGCGCCACCAGGTCGGCGTAGAGCCGAAGCTGCCCCCGCGCTTGCGCGCCGATCCACCCGCCGCTGGGCCGGGTCGCCACCAGGTCGCACAGCCGAACGGCGGTGTGGGTCAGCGGGATCCGCACCTCGACTCGCTCCGGGCGCAGGTCGAGCATGGCGACGGTGTCGTCCGCCCCGTCGTTCGAATGGTCGTTGTCCGTGAAGATGTGATCGGCCAGCAGGCTGCGGTCGAGGCCCTGCACCGTCAGCGTCAGGTCGTCGATCAGCTCCTCGCCTCCGTCGCAGACGGCGGCCAGCAGGGCGTCCAGGTGGCGCTCGGCGAGCACCTCGCTGAGGATCACGGGCAGCGCTTCACGGAACGCGGCGTCGGCCCGGGGATCCCAGGCGTCATCGTTCGCGGGTATGGCCGCGTCGGAGCCGCGCACGGTCATGCTTCGACTGTACGAGTCTTTTTGCGTTATCGGGCGTGTGCTAGCCCAGCGTTTCGTCGCCCGAGCCGGTGATCAGGCGTGCGCCGCGGCCCCTGGTGGTGAAGTTGAAGGCCCAGCGAATCAGCACGAGGATGCGGTTCTGGAAGCCGATCAGGTACCAGAGGTGGACGAACAGCCAGGTCGTCCAGGCGATCAGTCCGCTCAGCTTGAGGCCCTTGATGTCGGCCACGGCGGCTGCGCGCCCGATCGTGGCGAGGTTGCCCTTGTCGCGGTAACGGAAGGCCGGGACGTCGCGGTTCTGCAGGCGGGCGCGGATCGCCTTCGCCGCGTAGCGGCCCTGCTGCATGGCGACGGGTGCCACGCCGGGAAGGGCTGCCTCGCCCACCCGCACCATGTCACCCAGCGCGAACACCTCGGGATGTCCCGGCAGCGTGAGGTCGGGCTCGACGGTCACGCGTCCGGCGCGGTCGCGCTCGGCGCCCGTCAGCTCGGCCAGCCGCGCCGCCAGGTGGGAGGCGGTGACGCCGGCCGCCCAGATCACGGTTCGGGTGGGGATCCGCTCCGGCCGGCCGCCGCCGTCATCGATCGTCACGCCCTCGGCGTCGACGTCCGTGACCGTGCGGCCGGTGAGCACGGTCACCCCGAGCCGCGTCAGCGATCGCTCCGCCTTGGCAGAGAGCTTGGGCGGAAAGGAGGTGAGGATCCGGTCCGTCGCCTCGACCAGCAGGATGCGGCTGGTGCGCGGATCGATCGAGCGGAAGTCGCGGCGCAGGGTGTCGCGGGCCAGCTCGGCGATCTGGCCGGCCATCTCGACGCCGGTCGGGCCGGCGCCCACCACCACGAAGGTCAGGTGGGCGGCACGGAGCTCAGGATCGGTCTCCTGCTCGGCCGCCTCAAAGGCGCTCAGGAGGCGGCTGCGTACGACGAGGGCGCTCTCCAGCGACTTCACCTCGGCGGCGTACCTGCTCCACTCCTCGTGGCCGAAGTAAGAGTAGTGCGAGCCGCCGGCGACGATCAGCGTGTCGTAGGGGATCGAGCCGGGTGCGGGCACCTCGCCCACCGGCCGAAGCCGCAGCAACCGTGCGTCGAGGTCGAAGTCGGCCACCTCGGCCAGCACGACGCGCACGTTGAGATGGCGCTTGAAGATCGCGCGCAGCGGATAGGCGACCTCGCCCGGCGACAGCCCGCCGGTCGCGACCTGGTAGGTGAGCGGCTGGAAGAGGTGGAAGTTGCGCCGGTCGACCAGCGTCACCTCGACGGGCGCCCGCCGCAGCTTCATCGCGGCTTGGAGTCCGCCGAAGCCGCCCCCCACGACGACCACGCGGTGCAGCTTGATCTCGCTCATTCCTGCCATGGAGCCTATCTCGGTACGTCGCGTGCCCTACCGAGATGGGCTCCTTACGTAGCTTGCGCTACGCGGCCGGCTCGTCCCTCCGCTCGGCCCAGCTGCGCATCGCCTCGGCCACGTCCTCGCTGTACTCGAACGTGCAGCTGACATGGCTGCTGCCGAACACCGGCCGGCCGACCTGCCGCACGACGGCGGAGACGGTGATCGGCTGGTCGCCCAGCTGGACGCTGATCCGGATTCTGTCGCCGCGGCGGTAGTGGCCCTTGATCATGAAGCCGGCGCCCTCCGCTGCGAGGTTCAGAAGCCGCGTCGTCGTCGGCCCCGTGTGCTGCGGCGTCTTGGGATCGTTCCGCGTCACGGTTGCGGGCAGGTCGAGATCGATCCGGCGACGGGCCTTCCAGCGCACGACCTCGTCAAGCTCGACGAGCACCTCGCAGCTGCCGTCGTCGCGCGGCTTGATCCCGGCGATCGTGCCGAAGACGGCGAACGCCGCACCGTGCGGCCGATCGAGGACGAACGTGACGGCGCTTGTGCTGTCCGCGTCGGCCGCCGCCATCCGCACCAGCAGCCCGCGATCACTGTGCCCGAGCAGCCGCACGGCTGCCTCGCCGCCCTCGGCGCGAAGGACGGACAGGTCGGCGGGAGCGTGCGGGAGCACCCCGAGTGCGAGCGTGAGCCAATCGGCAGTCATGGGAAACCGCGGGACGTATCGGCAGCTTCTAGCGGCGGCTCAAGCCCGCTAGACTGGCCCGATGGGCTGGCTCGACCGTCTCATGGACACCCTCACCCGCCGAAACGCCAAGCCGGTTGGCTCCGGCCATGGCCCCGACGATACGGAGCCTCCCACCGGCTCGGAGGAGCTGTCGACCGAGCTCCAGAGCGCCTACGGGCGCGAGACGCCGGCCGCCGAGCCGCCGGACGACGTCACGCCCGAATCGCCGTAGGCGCCTCTTCGGCCAGCGGAAACGCCGGCGTCGCCAGCATCCGCCCATCGCCGGTCACGATCACCGCCGTGTAGCCCGGCTCGAGCATGCCAAGTCCCTCCTCGCCGCTGACGATCAGCGCCGTCGCGTACGCGTCGCAGAGCGACAGGCTCGGCCCAGTCACCGTTGCCTGAGCCAGCGCCGCGGCAGGGGCACCCGTGCGAGGGTCGATGATCTCGCCGGGCCGCTCGTAGCCGCCCGAAGTGGCGATCGCCGAGCGCACGTCGGCGATGCACACAAGCCGATCCGCGTCGTGCGGGTCGCGCACGCCGATCCGCCACGGCTGCTCGCCGAAGCAGGCTACGTCCCCGCCCGCGTTCACCATCGCCGCCGATGCGCTCGCGGCCCGCAGCTCGTCGAGCGCGCGGGACGCCGCCCAGCCCTTGACGATGCCGGACGGATCGACGCCGCCCGGGATCGCCCAGGGATCGAAGGCGCCACCGGTCAGCCTGACGGCCCGTGCCGAGAGCTCCAGCAGCTCGAACAGCTCCCCTGGCATCTCCTCCGCGGTCAGTTCGCCGCGCCGGTGCCGGCTGAGTGGGCTCTGCGGCTTGAACGTGGAGAACATCTCGTCCGCGTCATGCAGGATCCGGCAGGCGCGGCCAATCGCCGCCTCGGTCTCGGTATCGTCCAGCTCACCCGGTGACACGGCGAAGCTGACGACCGTGCCCATCACCCGTTCCACGTGGCCGATCATGCGTGCAGGGCAGCCTTGTCGATTGCCGCCTGCAGCGACTGCTCGTACGCAGTCGTCGTGTAGGTCGCGCCCGACACGCCCTGTATCTGTGCGCTCTGGGCGGAGATCGTCTCCTGGATCAGGATCGGCACGGCCGATTGGTCGATCTCCACCGAGTGGCCGTCGCTGGCGGTGAAGGTGGTGAACCCGACCTTCGTGATCCTGCCCGCCTTCACGGTCAGCTTCACCCGAAGCTGGCCGTACTGGTTCGTCACCAGCGACCCGAGCACTGCCGTCGCGGCCGCCGGCGAGTTCGTCTTCGGCGTCGGCGACGCGCTGCTCGTGCCGGACGACGGTGCCGCCGTGCCGCCGCCCGTGGTGGTGGCCCCGGCGTTCCCCGCCAGCGCCACCTGCTGAGGCGTGCCCGGGGATGGAATGGCCATCACCGCGGCGGCGCCGATCGCGGTGCCCGTTATGACGATTGGCGCGCGGCGCATCAGAATGCGAACTCCTCGCGATGGATGCGGCTCCGTGCCACGCCGGCTCTGCGAGCCGCGGCGATGAACCTGCGCGTGAACCCCTCCGGGCCGCACACGTACACGTCGCGTTCCTGGAGATCGTGGATCATGCCGCGGAGCGCGCCGGCGCGGATGTCCACCTGGTCGCGATCGCCGATCAGCCGGTGCAGACGGCCGTTTCGCGCCGTCACCAGCGCCTCGATCTCGCCGTCCAAGACGAGTTCCTGCGGCGTCGACGCACGCACGATCACCTCGACGTCGGCGTCCCACGGCAGGTCTTCGAGCATCGCGCGGATCGGCGTGACGCCAACGCCGGCGCCGACCAGCACGAGCTTGCGCCCATACGACGCGTGGCGCGTGAAGGCGCCGTACGGCCCCTCGATCGCAACCCGGGTGCCGGTCGCCAGCCGCGACAGCGAGCGCGAGTGGTCGCCAAGATCCTTCACGGTCACCCGCACATAGGGCGGTAGCGGCATCGCGCTGATCGAGTAGGGATGCGCCTGCCACCACAGGCCGCGTCGCAGGAACCGCCACTGAAAGAACTGCCCGCCGTTGACCGCCAGCCGCTCCACCCGCCGGCCCTTCAGGATGATCGACACCACGCCGGGGATCTCCTCGTACACGCCGACGACCCGCAGGTTGTGGTAGACGGAGCGCCACAGCGGCACCAGCACGCGGTAGACGAGCGCGACCCCGGCGGTACCCAGGAGCAGCGCGATCCACCAGGCCCGGGCGACCGGATGGTTGACGAACATGCTGCCGGTGGCGATCTGATGCGTGAACGCCAGGGCCACCGCCAGGTAGGTGTAGAGGTGGACGACCCACCACGTCTCGTGCTTCATCCGCCGCTTCACGTACCGGTAGGAGGTCACGCCCGCCGCCAGCAGCAGCGCCATGCCGGCGGTCGCCATCACCATCCCGGGCAGCGTGTGCAGGATCACCCAGAACTCGCGCAGCGGGCCGCGATTGGCGGCCTGTGCGTAGCCGACGGTGATCAGGACGCCGTGGGCGACCAGCAGCAGGAGCGCCGCTGGGGCGATGCGACGGTGCATCCGCACGAGCTTGTCATGGCCGATCGACCGCTCCAGTGCGGGCAGGCGAGAGACGAGCAGCACCAGCACCATCAGCAGGTAGGTGCCGACGAGGCCGGTGAGACGACCTGCGGCGGTGGCCGCGCCGCCGGCGGCGTGAAGCGCCGACAACGACTCTGCCCGCACGGCGAGGGCGACGGTGGCGCCCATCCCGAGGCCGATCAGCCAGGACGCGACGTCGCCGTGCCGGTGGTTCGGCGCGGCGGCGCTTCGCGGGTTCGGCGCCGGCGTCCAGCGATACCGGGTGGGGCGGGGGTGTTCGACGGTGGGCACGTCTCTGACTATCGGGCACGAACCTGTGGATTTGCTCAGAGACCACATGCAATTCCAATGGAGCGCGTACCATCGGCGATCGATGCCCTCCGACCCTCCCAAGCTGACCGTCGCCGACGC
>JAWVDZ010000392.1:0-4001 GCA_033856955.1 Gaiellales bacterium | reverse complement strand
CCGCTCGGCATGCGGCTGGCCGGCGGCTTCGTGGTAGCCCTCGCCGAGCGTGCGGTCGCCCTTGACGACGATCGCGCCGACGAGCGGGTTCGGACTCGTATGACCCTGCGCGCGCGACGCAAGCTCGATCGCCCGGAACAGGTGCTGGACATCTCGCTCGGTCGCGGCCACGGAGTTCATTGACGTGTAGGTCAATGGTAGGCGGGCACGCCCAGCCGCCGGCGCTTGCGGCCGACGGGCGGCGCGAGCGCGGCAGCGGCGAGAATGAGGACCGGTGAGCGAGCCACGCGCTGAGCACATGAACAACAGCGACCCCGCCATGCCGCTTGTCGACGGGGTGTCGCACCGCTGGGTCGATGCCGGCGGGCTGCGCATGCACGTTGCCGAGGCCGGCCCCGCGGACGGCGAAACGGTGCTGCTGCTGCACGGCTGGCCGCAGCACTGGTACGAGTGGCGCCACGTCGTCCCGCTCCTGTCGGACCGCTACCGGCTGGTCATGCCCGACCTGCGGGGTCTCGGCTGGACCGAGGTGACGAAGGGCGGATACGAGAAGGAGAACCTGGCCCGCGACGTGTTCGCGCTGATGGACGCACTGGGGCTCGAGCGCGTGAAGCTGATCGGCCACGACTGGGGCGGCTACGCCGGTTTCATCATGTGCGTGCAGGCGCCGGAGCGCATCGAGCGCTTCGTGGTCGGCAACGTCGGGCACCTGTGGCCGCAGCCGAGCGCCCGCAGCGCACTCGACTCGTGGCGGTTCTGCTACCAGCTTCCGCTGGTCCTGCCGCTCATCGGACCGCGTGCCACCCGCATACCGGGCCTGGTCAAGAAGTTCATGTCCGGCCGCGAGCAGGGTGTCTTCACCGACGCCGAGCTCGAGGCGTTCGAGGCGCCTCTTCGCGACCCGGCGCGCTCGCCCTCGACCGCCGGCTACTACCGGTCCTTCATCAACCACGACCTGCCGTTGCTGATGCGCGGCCATTGGAACTCGTACCGCCTGACCGTGCCCACGCTGATGCTCTACGGCGTGGACGACTTCGTGGTCCGGCCCTCGATGCTGGCCGGATACGAGCCCTTTGCCGACGACATGCGGATCGAGAACGTGCCGGACACGGCTCACTTCATCGTGGACGCCCAGCCCGCGTTGGTGGCGGAACGGGCGCTCGATTTCTTCGAAGCCCGCTAGAACCCCTGCGATGCGACGCGTCCCGCGCGCCGCGGCGTGGCCCGCCTACCTCCTGCTCGCAGTGGTGGTGGGGGTCGGCTTCGTCCTGCGGGTGGAGAACAACCAATACGGACTGCCGTACGTCTACAACGTGGACGAGGGCTCCCACTTCACCGCTCGCGCGGTGGGGATGCTCGGCGGCGACTGGAACCCGGGCTACTTCCAGAACCCGTCCGCTTTCACGTACCTGGCCAACTTCGCATTGCGGATCAGGTTCGGCAGCGGCAACCCGTTCGGCCAGTTCGGCGCGGTCATCGACCGCTTCAAGCTGCACCCGGATCTGATCTACGCCACCACTCGCACGGTCGCGGCGCTCCTCTGCATGCTCGGCGTCGTCGCGCTCTTCTGGGCGGGCAGGCGGCTCTGGGCCACCGGCGCGGCGCTGGCCGCCGCAACGATCCTGTCATTCGCGTTCCTGCCCGTGTCCTACTCGCGGATCGCCGTCACCGACGTGGGCACCCTGGCTCCCGTGGCGCTGGCCATCGTCGGCGCGGTGCGCGTCTGGGAGGACGGGCGGCTGCGCTGG
Organism: Gaiellales bacterium; assembly: GCA_033856955.1. Lineage (GTDB taxonomy): Bacteria > Actinomycetota > Thermoleophilia > Gaiellales > JAICJC01 > JAICYJ01. The sequence goes on along the minus strand of JAWVDZ010000392.1, from coordinate 2,253 downwards.
TGGGCGCTGGCCGGGGCGGGCGCCGGCCTGGCGGTGGGGTTCAAGTACACGGCCGGGCTGGTGCTGTTGTCGCTCGCGATCGCAGCGGTCGCCGGGCTGGTGCGCGATCGGCGAGCCGGGCTGCGCACGTTCCTGCTCGGGTCGCTGGTGGCCGCGGGCGCATGCTTTCTCGCGTTCTTCATCACGAACCCGTACTTCTTCTTCGAGTTCTCGGACGCCCATCGTCAGCTGTCGGCCCAGGCGGCGACGGCCGGCGACTTCGGCAAGGTCGGCCAGAACGGGACCGGCGTGGGCTACTACCTGGGCACGCTCACGTGGGGGCTCGGGTGGGTCGCGGCGCTCGCGGCGCTGGCCGGGGCGGTGATCGAACTGCGGCGCGACGTCGTGCGCGGGCTCGTCTTCCTGGCGTTCCCGGTCGCGCTGTTCGTCTACCTGAGCATGCAGGCGCGCTTCTTCAGCCGCTGGATGCTCCCGGCCTACCCGGTGCTGGCGCTGCTCGCCGGGTCGGCGCTGGCGCAGGCGGCCGGGTGGCTCGCGTCTCTCCGCGCTCGCCTGCCGAGCTATGCCGCGCCCGCGTTGCTCGCCGTGCTGGTGGTGATCGCGGTCGCGCAGCCGTTTGCGGCCGACGCGCGCAGCGCGGCCGTGCTGGGCCACACCGACACCCGTCAGATCGCGCGGCAGTTCCTGGTCGACCACTATCCGTCGGCGCTGCGGGTGGTCATCGAGCCCGCGGTGCCGGCGCGCTATTACCGCCAGCAGGGCCGCGGAGGCCTGCATGGGCGGAAGGCCTTTGTCCGCGGGTTCGCGAAGCATCAGGCCGAGACCCGTGTCCAGTACCCGTCATTGCTCAAGCCCGGCTACATCGACTCCTACCGCCGCTCGGGCTTCTGCCTGGTCATGACGATGAGCCTGATCGAAGGCAGGTCCGTGAACGCGAAGCTGCCCACGGCGCTGGCGTACTACGCCCGGCTGCGGCGCGAGTCCGACGTGGTGTTCCATCTGTCGCCCTATGACCCGGGGGCCAAGCCGCCGCGGTTCGACTTCGACTTCTCGTACAACTATTACCCCTCGGCGTTCCAGCGTCCGGGGCCAGAGGTGACCATCTACAAGCTGCACAACTGCAAGCAGGGCTTTGGCCCGCTGAAGAAGGGCGAGCCGCTGCCGGGAGGCATCTCGTGAGGGCGCGCCTGCGTTCGCTGTGGCCGGCCGGTGCGGCGGGATGGACCCTGTTCGCGCTCGTTGTGACCGCCCTCGGTCTGCGGCTGTGGTCGATCCGCTACGGCCTGCCGTGGGTCTACAACCGCGACGAGGAGATGCACTTCGTGCCCGTCGCGGTCCGGATGTTCGGCGGGTCGTTCAACCCTCACTACTTCGAGAATCCGCCGGCGCTCACCTACCTCTTCTACGCGGTGTTCCGCCTGCGCTTCCACTCGGGCGGCTTCCGCCACGCATTCGCAGGGGACCCGGCCACGGCGTACGAGACGGCGCGCGCGATCGTCGCGCTGATCGGCACCGCTTCGGTGGCGCTCGTCTACTGGTCGGGCACGCGCTGGTTCGACCGGCGCGTCGGCCTGATCGCCGCGGCCCTGATCGCCTTCGGATTCCTGCCGGCCTTCTACTCGAAGTTCGCGCTGAACGACGCGGTCACGCTGGCGCCGGTCGCGATCGCGCTGGCGCTGATGGCGCTTGCCTGGGAGCAGAACCGCACCTGGCAGTGGGCGCTGACCGGCGCGGCGATCGGCGTGTCGACGGCGGTCAAGTACACGGCCGGGGCGATGCTGCTGCCGCTGGCGATCGCCTTCCTGTTCAGGTGGTGGCCAGAGCGGCGTGTCGCAGATCTGCTGAAGGTGGCGATCCTCACGGGCATCGCCTTCGGCGTCGCGTTCTTCGTGCTCAACCCCTACTCGGTGTTCGACTTCTCGGCGTTCCGCCATCAACTCGCCGGGCAGGCGGGCACGGCGGGCGGCTCCCAGAAGCTCGGCCAGTCGAACACCCCGGGCTGGCTCTATTACCTGTGGACGCTGACCTGGGGGCTGGGCTGGATTCCGGCGGTGGCCGCGTTCGCGGGCGGTGTGCTGCTGCTGCGCGCCGACTGGCGCCGCGGGCTCGTGCTCGTGATCTTCCCACTGTTCATGTTCCTGTTCCTGGGCAGCCAGGCGCGCCACTTCGGCCGCTGGTTCATGCCGGCGTATCCGGCGATCGTGCTGCTGGCCGCCTACGCGGCGGTGCGTGCCGCCGACGCGCTGGGCCCGC
>JAWVDZ010000391.1:0-2743 GCA_033856955.1 Gaiellales bacterium | reverse complement strand
TCACGCCCGCGAACGCGTTCAGGGCGGCTGCCGTCTCGCTCTTCAACCGTTCGAAGTTGAGCTGTGACTGGTAGAGGGCCACCAGCAGCGGCACCAGGAACGGCAGGATCAGCCAGGTCGCCTCGGTATAGCCGAATGCGACCAGCACGCCCAGGCACCCCTCGCCGACCGCCGCACCGAGCAAGTCGCGGACGTCGTCGCGCAGCACCTGCGGCATGGCGCGTCCGCTGTCGATCGAGATCGCCACCGACAGCAGCGCCTCGTTGACCAGGAAGCGAGTCACGATCAGCAGTCCCACCGGAAGCAGGTCGTGTGGTTGAAGCGATCCGGTGCTGCCGCCGCTGGCAAGGAACGCGAGACCGCCCGCCCAGGCGGCCAGACCGAAGATGGTCGAGTTCAGGAACACGGCGGGCCGAGGTCCCTGACGCAGGCCGTCGACGACGATCACCGCCACCGCCGCTACCAGCGCTGCGGCCAGAGGGCCGAACAGCACGGCCGTGGCGATGTGGGCGGCAACCGAGAACGAGGCGCTGCTGTCGCCGCGGCCGATCACCAGCGCCTCGGCCGCGATTGCCAGGCCCAGCAGCGGAGCGACGAGCGTGATCGGGTGCCCGAGGTCGAGCGAGCCGGTCACGGCGGCAAGCGCAACCATCGCCCAGAAGAGGGCGCTCAGCGCAAGGTTGTACCGGCGGACGGCGGAGCTCACCGGATGCAACCGGAGGGAGTGTGATGGCCAACCACGATCAGACCTATCGGCATGTGGGACTCGGATCCAAAGAGGCTGGCGGAAGCCACCTCAACTGGTTGTGGGAATGACCGGGGCCCGCCCGGTATCAACCGGACGGGCCCCGAGGTCACCGAGCTGACACGAGTGTCAGCCGCCGTACTTGTGACCCGCGCCCGAAGCCACAACGAAAGCGGCCAGCAGAGCGAGCAGGTACACCGACTTGTAGAGCCGGAACTTCATGTACTTCTCCTTTGTGGGGAGGACGTACACCGCCGTCTCATTTGGCATCCTGACGGGGGTTCTTGCCACCCCCGTTTGGGTGTAATTGAACTGTAAAGAACGCCCGGAAACGGCGAGATCAGGCGGTTCGAAGTACCGTCGAGTGACGACCGTCCGCGGATTCGAGCGTGATCCAGCATCGACTCCACCTCATCGCCGCAGGCATCGTCGTATGGGCGACGATGTCGCCATCCGATTCGGTGTTGAAGGTGACCATGCCGGTCGGATCGCCCGGTCCGGTCTGCATCCACAGCTCGTAGTAGCCGCCCTTGGGCGCTGGGTCGAGGCCGCTGACCCGCACCACGACGTCTCGAACCGCGCCGTCGGGGGAACCCAGCTCGATCGTCGCCGAGGCCTGCGGCGCCGCAGCAGCTCCGTCCAGGCTGATCCGATGATCGACCGACATCCTGTTTCCGCCAACGCCGATCACCAAGGCCGCCAAGGCGGAGGCGAGCAGCACCGCCGCGGCCAGCGACAGCCGGGCGAGCCGGTTGTCCATCCGCAGCGCCGGGCGCAGGCGAACGACGTCCGCCGATCCCAGGGCGGCATCGCGGGCAACGTCGCGCAGATGGGCGGGCGGATCCTGCGGCGCGCCGGCGGCCCGCAGCATCTCCTCGACATCGCTGATACGTCGCTCGTCGCTCACAGCACCGCCCGCTCCTGGGAGAGCAGCTCGGCCAACCGGGCGAGCGCGCTGCGCGTGCGCGTCTTGACCGTGCCGAGCGGCAGCGAGAGCCTGTCCGCCACCTCGCTCTGCGAAAGACCTGAGAAGTACGCCAGCTCGATCACGGCGCGCTCCCTCTCGGGCAGCGTGTCGACGGCAGCGTGGACGGCGAATGCCTCGAGCTCGGCCGCCGTCCGCTGCTCCGGCCCGTCCGCGGGATCGGCTTGATCGGGCGCGTCGGCGACGGTTGGCATGCGCCGTGCCCGCAGCGCGTCGGCCGCCGCATTGCGGGCGATCGCGAACAGCCATCCCGAGGCCGAGCCCCGCTCCCGCCGGTAGCCGGACGCCGCCCGCCAAACGGAGGCGAACGCCTCCTGCACGACGTCCTCGCTGCGCCCGTGGTCGCCGAGCGACCGGCGCACGACCGAGTAGACGGCCCTCGAGTAGCGCTGGTAGAGCATCTCGAACGCACCGCCATCGCGCTCGCGCGCGATTCTCTCCAGCAGGTCCTCGTCGCTGAGAGCCGAGATGTCCACGTCGATCAGCCTAGATGATTGATGGCGCAAACCGCGCGGCTGAGTGGCCACAGGCGACGCGGGGAGCGAAAAGGAGGCGGCGATGATGCTCACGGTTGATGTACGTCCTTCGCCGCCCGCCGGATTGCGAGGTTGATGACTGCCGCATCGCCCGTAAACCCTTTCGGGGGATCGCGCGGCGGGCTGTGGGCGCGCATGCTGTGTCCACGTGCTCTCCCGCCTTGCTCCACGGCTCCCTGCGAGGTATCGGTCAGTCCGGGCCACGCCGGTCCGCGGCTCGGTGGGAAGCATCCTCGTGATCTGAGGCGGCGCCGCCCACCCAACCCCGCTCCGTGACGTTCTGGGACAACGTCACGCAGCGAAATCCGGGTGAGGGCGCAGGCCCCGCCCATTGGCGGCGCCGCCCAGATCGACTCTCAGCAGACGCCGCCGCTCACAAACGGCTACGGAAAGTCGCTTCCGACGTGCGCGTCGTCGGAGGGCATCTGGAGGCCGGCGCCCATCAGATCGCGGATGCTGATGATGCCGACCAGCTTG
>JAWVDZ010000390.1:0-7332 GCA_033856955.1 Gaiellales bacterium | reverse complement strand
CTGCCGCTCGCCGCCGGAGAGCTGCCGCGGCCGGGCGCCGCGAAGGTGTGAGATGCCGAACCTCTCCAGCAGCGGATCGACGTCCTCGCCGCCGGCTCCGAAGGCGACGTTTGCGCGCACCGACAGGTGCGGGAAGAGCGCGTAGTCCTGGAACAGAAACCCCACCCGACGCCGCTCGGCGGCGACGTCGACCCCTCGGCCGAACCACAGCCGGCCGCCGCACTCCACCTCGCCCGAGGCCGGGCGCACGAGGCCGGCGATCAGGCGAAGCAGGGTCGACTTGCCGGCTCCGGACGGCCCGATCACGGCCAGCGGCCGGTCCGTCTCGAGGCCGGCGTCAAGCGTGAACGAGCGAAGCGGCAGCGTCACACGGGCGCGAAGCGTGACGACCTCCCCCCCAGCAGCTTGACGCCCAGCAGCACCGCCGCACTGACCGCGATCATCACCGCGCCCAGGGCGAATGCGGCGTCCGACTGACCACCTTCGAAGCCCAGGTAGATCGCAACCGGCGCCGTCTGCGTGACTCCTTGGAGGCTGCCGGCGAAGATGATGGTGGCGCCGAACTCGCCCAGCGCACGCGCCCAGCCCAGCGCCGCCCCCACGCCCAGACCCTCACCCGCCACCGGCACGGCCACCCGTAGGAAGACGCGCGCCGGGCCGGCGCCGAGCGTGCGCGCCGCCGCGAGCAGGTCGGGCTCGACGGCCGCAAATGCGCTCTGGGCCTGGCGCAGGTAGAGCGGCGCGGCCACGAAGGTCATCGCCAGCACCACGGCCAGCTTGGTGAACGGGATCTCGAGCCCGAGCGCCGACAGCTCGGATCCCAGCAGCCCTCGGCGACCGAAGGCGAAGAACAGACCCAATCCGGCAACGGCGGGCGGCAACACCAGCGGCAGCTCGAACAGCGTGACCACGATCGAGCGGCCCGGGAACGCCCGCGTCGCCAGCAGATAGGCAATCGGCGTACCCACCAGCACCATCGCCGCCAGCGAGAGCAGGCTCGTCTGGAGCGAGATCACCAGAGCGTCGCGGGCGACCGACGAGCGCGCTCCCGCCGCCAGGTCGCCCTTCGCGAACACGGCCGCCAGCGGCAGCCCGACGAACAGCACGCCCACCAGGGCGAGCGCGGCCGAGACTAGGACGAAGGCGCCGGGCCGAACCCGAGCCCGGTCAGCGCCTGCTGCCCCTGCGAGCTCATCACCAGGTCGATCCACTGCTGCGCCGCCTTTGCCTGCTTGGATCCGGACACGATACCGATCGGGTAGACGGCGGTTGCCTGGGCGGCCGCGGGCAGCGCGATCTGCTTCACCCTGTCGCCGGCCGACAGCGCGTCGGTGACGTAGACGAAGCCGCCGTCGGCCTCGCCCAGCTTGACCTTCTGGAGGATCGAGGTGACCGCCGGCTCGCGGCTGACGATGTCCAGCGAGGTGGAGTCGATGCCAAGGTTGCCGAGCACCGTCTCGGTGTAGGCGCCGATCGGCACGGCCGGGTCGCCCACCACCAGCTTGGCGCCCTTGGCGATGTCGGTGACCTTCGTGATGCCGGCGGGATTGTCGGACGGCACGACCAGCACCAGCGTGTTCGTTGCGAAGTCGGTGGTGTCCCCGAGCAGCTTCTCGCCCTGCAGCTGCTCCGGGTACTTGGGGCTGGCCGCGGCGTAGATGTCGGCGTCGACGCCCTGCTCGATCTGGGCCGTCAGTGCATCCGAGCCGGCGAAGTTGAGCTGCACCTTCCAGCCCGGATGCTGCGACTGATAGGTCTTGGCGAGATCGGTGAAGGCGTTGGTCAGCGATGAGGCGGCAAACACGGTCAGCGTGCCTCCAGCCGGCTGCGACGACGACGCACCCGAACCGCCGCAGCCCGCCGCCAGCAGGGAGAGAGCCAGCAGCGCGGCCGTCAGGCGCCTCATGGCCTGCCCACCATCACCGAGGTCGCCTTCACCGTCGCCACCGCCTTGACGCCGGGCCGCAGGCCGAGCTCCTCGACGGCGTCACGGGTCACGATCGAGACGATGTGGTGCGGCCCGGCCTCGATCTCGACCTGCGCGATCACCCCCGTCACCTCCACGCTGCTGACCACGCCCTCGAACCTGTTGCGGGCTGAGAAGGTGGGATCGACCGGCGCCGGCTGATGCCCGCCCAGCCGAGTGATCTCCTTCAGCGCCACCACCCGCCGGTTGGCGGAGTCGCGACCCATCGCGATCCGTCCGGCGCGCTCCCAGCGGCGCAGCGTGTCGACGCTGACGCCAAGCGCTCGCGCCGCATCGCCGACCGGTACCATTCGCTCCATGGCGCGCACGCTAACACCTAGGCAATACCTATGCAACTTTTGAGCTGGACACCCTCGCCCGAGGTGATCGAGCGCGCCCGCGTGACGGCGTTCATGCGCGAGCAGGGGATCGACGAGTGGCACCAGCTGCACGCCCGCGCCCAGGACGACATCGGCTGGTTCTGGGACGCGGTCGTCAAGCACCTGGGCATCGAGTTCTTCGCCCCCTACGAGCAGGTGTTCGACGACTCCGACGGCCCGATGTGGACGCGCTGGTTCGGCGGCGGCACCATCAACCTGACCCACAACTGCGTCGACCGCCACGCCCGCGACACGCCCGAGCGCGCCGCCGTGATCTGCGAGCGCGAGGACGGCGAGGTGCAAAGCGTCAGCTACGCCGAGCTCGAGGCGGAGGTGAACCGGGTCGCCAACGCACTGCTGGAGCTGGGCGTGGAACGCGGTGACGCGGTCGGGCTGTTCCTGCCGATGTCGATCGAGGTGGTGGCCGGCTTCTACGCGATCTGCAAGATCGGCGCGATCGTGGTGCCGATCTTCTCCGGCTTCGGAGCGCCGGCGGTGGCCGCCCGTCTGGCCGACGCGGGAGCCGTGGCTCTGCTCACCGCCGATGCCGTGCCACGGCGCGGAAAGCCGGTGTCGATGAAGCGCACGGTGGACGAGGCGCTGGCAGACGCGCCGACGGTGCGAAGCGTCGTCGTCTGGCAGCGGCTGGGCGGCGAGACGCCGATGACCGAGGGGCGCGACCATCGCTGGGACGAGCTGGTCACTCGCCAATCGGCCGAGCTGGAGGCGCCGGCGCTCGATCCCGAGACGCCGATGATGGTGATCTACACCTCCGGCACGACCGGAAAGCCCAAGGGCGCTGTGCACGTGCACGGCGGCTTCCTGGTCAAGATCGCCGAGGAGTGCGCGTTTCAGACCGATCTGCGGGCGGATGACCGCTTCACCTGGATGTCGGACATGGGCTGGATCATGGGACCCAAGATCGTGGTCGGAGCGGGCGCGCTGGGCTCGACGCTGGTGCTCTCGGAGGGCGCCCCCGACTACCCGGCACCTGATCGGCTGTGGCAGCTGGTCGAGCGGCACCGGATCAGCGTGCTGGGCATCTCACCGACGCTGATCCGCGCGCTTCGCGGCCACGGCGACGAGCCGGTGCTGAGCCATGACCGAAGCTCGCTGCGGATCCTGGCGTCGACCGGCGAGCCCTGGAACCCGGATCCCTACCGCTGGCTGTTCGAGGTCGGCGGTGAGGGACGCTGCCCGATCATCAACCTCTCAGGCGGCACCGAGGTGGGCGCGTGCTTCCTCTCGCCGATGCCGGTGATGCCGATCAAGGAGTGCTCCCTGGGCGTGCCCGCGCTGGGCATGGCGATGGACATCCTGGGGCCGGACGGTGAGCCGGTGCCGCCGGGCGAGGTGGGCGAGCTGGTCTGCCGCAAACCCTGGCCCTCGATGACCCGGGGTGTGTGGGGCGACCCGCAGCGGTTTCTGGACACCTACTGGTCGCGGTGGCCGGGGATCTGGGTACATGGCGACTGGGCGTCGGTGGACGAGGACGGCTCCTGGTACCTGCACGGCCGCTCCGACGACACGCTCAACATCGCCGGCAAGCGGATCGGGCCGGCCGAGTTCGAGTCGGCGGCGGTGCACTGCCCCGGCATCGCCGAGGCCTGCGCGATCGGCGTCCCCGACGCGGTGAAGGGCGAGGTGGCGTGGATCTTCTGCGTGCCGCTGGTCGGGGTCATGCCCGACGCGGAGCTGCGCGACGCCGTGCGGGCGGCGGTCGTGCACGAGCTGGGAAAGGCCTTCGCCCCGGCCGAGGTGCAGTTCGTGACCGCGCTTCCCAAGACGCGCACCGCCAAGATCGTGCGCCGGGCGGTGCGGGCGGCCGCCCTCGGCGAGGATCTCGGTGACCTGTCCTCGATCGAGGACACGACCGTGCTGGAGCAGTTCAGCTCTACGCCGCCGTGATGAGGCGGTGGATCTCCTGCGTCAGCGTGTCGATCTGCTGCGTCATGCTGGTGTTCTGCTCCAGCAGCGACTGAAGCTGCCGCTCGTGGGTGACCGCGCTCTGGGCGATCTCCTCGCGGTGGCGGGCATCGGCTTCGGCGGTGGCCTTGTCGCGCTCGGCCTGCCGCGTCTGGGCGAGCAGGATCAGCGGCGCGGCGTAGGCGGCCTGGGTGGAGAAGGCCAGGTTGAGCAGGATGAAGGGGTAGAGGTCGAAATCGACCAGGCCGGTTGCGTTGATCACGATCCAGAACACAACCACGCCGGACTGGATCAGGATGAACCGCGGGGTGCCGAAGAAGCGGGCGAACGCCTCCGCCTTCTTGCCGAAGGAGTCGCCGCCGAAGGCGCCGCTGAGGTGCTCGTGCTCGCGGTGAAACCGCAGCGGATCGGGGGTGGTTTGCGCTTCCACGCTCATCCTCCAGGGCTCATGTAGACCGGGATCTTGACCAGGCAGATCGGCGAGCCATCCTTGGCCGAGTTGTCATATGCGGCAACGTAGCCCTCGGCCGGCGCGTCCAGCAGCGGCAGCTCGAGGTCGGCCGAGAAGGGCTGGCGGGTGGACTGGGCGGTCTTCACTTTGATCGTCTTCTGACCCTTGCCGGGCACCCGTGCCACCACCGTCATCGGACCGGCCTCGAACAGCTCCGCGAATCCGGTCACCTTGCTGAGACCGAACAGCGCCGTGTAGGGCACCGGCTTGTCGATCTCGATGCAGTCGTGCGTGGTGGCCGGAAGCGGCGTTCGCACGAACTCGATCGTCGCCTTGCCACCGGCGGTGGCGACCACGGTCTTGGTGATGTTGGTGGTGAAGGCCGCCTGGTAGATCTGGAACTCGTGCAGGGCGGGATCCCAGTTCAGCCGCATCAGCAGCCGGGAGGCCTGCGCGTCGACCTGGTCGATCATCGACTGATGGATGGTGACGTCGCGATCGAACGTGACGTCGTACTCGCCCTGGCCGTTTCCCTGCGCGATCGTCATCTTCGGGCCCTCCACGCCGCCCGCGAACACCAGCGACACGTCGGTGCCCCAGCCGCCGTCGGTGCTCGGGCCGCTGGACAGCTCGATCCCGTCCACGGACACCGGCGCCGGCGGCTGGCTGGAGGGCGGGCCGGACGTGGGCCCGGACGACGGCGTGCTCGAGCCGGGCGACGAGGAGCCCGCCGTCGAGTCACCGCTGCTCGTGCCCAGCAGGTAGGCGGCGAACAGGCCCAGCACGACCAGCAGCGTCAGCGACCCGGCGAGCGCCAGCTTCTGGTTGCGGGTCATTCGCGCATCCACACCGGATACGGCGGCGACCCCGCGAATCCTCCCCGTGCTACGGTCTTCCGCGTTCAATCGTCAGGAAGGAACCGGCACCGTGAGCGAAGGCATCCTGGAAGGCAAGACCGCGCTGGTGGCGGGCGTCGCGAACAAGCGCTCGATCGCCTGGGCGATCGCTCAGGCCCTGCACGGCGCCGGCGCTTCGCTGGCCTTCACCTACCAGGGCGAGCGGCTGGAGGAGTCGGTGCGAAAGCTGGCGGCGGAGGTCGGATCGGACGTGGTGGTGCCCTGTGACGTGTCCGACGACGCCAGCATCGCGCAGGCCTTCGACCGGATCGGCCAGGCCACGGGCGGGCTCGACATCATGGCCCACTCGATCGCCTACGCGCCGGCCGACTCGTTCGAGAACCGGTTCGTCGAGACGTCTCGATCGGCGTTCGCTACGGCGCTCGACATCTCGGCCTACTCGATGATCGCGATGGCGAAGCACGCCGAGCCGCTGATGGCCCCGCGCGGCGGCGGTGCGATGGTGACGCTGACGTACATGGCAAGCGAGCGCGCCTTCCCGAAGTACAACGTGATGGCGGTGGCCAAGGCCGCGCTCGAATGCTCGGTGCGCTACCTGGCCTACGAGCTTGGGCCGGCGCAGATCCGCGTCAACGCGATCTCGGCGGGCCCGGTGAGGACGCTCGCCGCGAAGGGCATCCCCGGCTTCGACCAGATGGAGAGCGTGATCGAGGAGCGCTCGCCGCTCAAGAAGAACATCGCCGCAGCCGACGTCGGCAGCGCGGCGCTGTACCTCTGCAGCCCGATGGGCTCGATGGTGACGGGCACGACGCTGTACGTCGACTCCGGCTATCACGCGATGGGGATGTAGCGGCGGTGTTTGCCTGGACGGTGCTGGGAGGCAGCCCAGCGTGGCCGAATCCTGGGCAGGCCGCCAGCGGCTACCTGGTCGAGTCGGACGAGCGACACGTGTTGATCGACTGTGGGTCGGGCGTCGCCTCCGAGCTGCGAGCGTTCGATCCGAAGCCGCTGACCGACATCGTGATCAGCCACTTCCACGCCGACCACTGGTTCGACCTGGTTCCACTGCACTATGCGTTTCGCTACGGGAGCTGGCACTCACGGCCCAAGCCGACCCTCTACCTGCCGCCGGGCGGCCGCGATGTTCTGGACACCGTGGCGTCGGTCTGGGACGGCTCGGTGGAGACGTTCGAGGCGGCGTTCGATCTCACCGAGTATGACCCCCACGCCAACCTGCGGATCGGCGATCTGCATCTCACCTTCGCACCCTGCCTGCACTACACGACCTGCTACTCGATCAAGATCGCCGGGCCGGGTGGCGTGATCGTCTACTCGGCTGACACCGCGCCCACCGAGCGGCTGGCGCGGTTCGCGCTGGGCGCCGACCTGTTCGTCTGCGAGGCGGCGCTGGGCGACGCCTCCAATGACTCCAGCGAGCGCGGTCACATGGATGCCGCCGAGGCCGGCCGCGAGGCGGCTCGCGCCGGCGCGACCAGGCTGCTGCTGACGCACGTGCCGGACGAGATCGGCCACGAGGCGGTGCTGGAAAGGGCGCGCGCGGAGTTCTCGGGGCCGGTGGAGATCGCCAGTCCCCGGTTGCGCATCGAGGTCTGAGGCCAAGCCGTGAACAACGTGCGGCATTGGATGAACACGACGCGCCGCGGCGTGTTCTCGCTGGTCGTCTTTGGTGTGGGGTTGGTCGTTGTCTCGCCGCTGGTAGCCGGATTCGATGCGGGCAACTGGGTCGCGGCT
>JAWVDZ010000389.1:0-2767 GCA_033856955.1 Gaiellales bacterium | reverse complement strand
CCGCCAGGTGCTCGCGGTGGGTATGGCACTGCTGACGGGCGGGCTGCTCTGGTTCACCCAGGTCTCGGTCGGAGGCAACTATCTGACCGACCTGGCTCCCGGGTTCCTGATGACCGGCATCGGCCTGGGCTTCGCGTTCGTGCCCGACACGATCGCCGCCCTGTCAGGAGTCGAGGAGCGCGATGCGGGCGTCGCATCGGGCCTGATCAACACGTCGCAGCAGATCGGCGGCGCGATCGGCGTCGCCGCTCTGGTGACGGTAGCCACCACCCGCACCGGCGACGTGCTGGCCTCGGCCAGCAGCCATGCCGCGGATCCCTCGGTCGTCGCTTCGGCCGCCACCGACGGCTTCCAGCTGGCCTTCCTGTGGGGCGCCGGGCTGGCGGCGTTGGGCGTGATGGCGACGCTTGCGCTGGTACGCACGCCGCGTGAGCCGGTCGCGGAGGTCTCCCCGGCCCTGGCGCTGGGCGAGGCCGGCGACTGAGCGAGCGACGGCGCTTCGGGGCCCGTCCGGTACCGCCGGGCGGGCCCCGGGTTCGTGCGAAGCCGTTCCGAGGCCGTTTGGACCACACGGGCTAAAAGCCTCGCAGGGATGAGGCGATGCCCCGTTTGGGGCTTGCAATCTCCTGCGCGACCGGGCAGGTTGGGAGCGACTCCCATCGGCTCCAACCGAAAGAGCGCTCCCATGTCTGACCCGATCAACCGGCACGATGCTCGTGCGCTGGCTCTCATCGACCACGCCCTCAACGAGGGCCGGCTCACCGCGGAGCTCGTAGAGCAAATCCGCGAAGCCCTCGCATCGGCAAGCCACGCCGAAACCGACACCCACTCCACCACCTAATACACCGGCTCCGCGGATCCTTATCCGTGGGAGCGACGCCAGTCAGTAGCGGGTCGCTTCCCAGGAACTCGGACGCCGACACCTCGAACTCATCGGCATGCGCGTCCTCGCTCAGCCTAAGACACTGGCATGAGCATCGCGGCGTCTGGGAGGACATCTCCCACCCCGCACAGGGAGCAGCCGTCGAGCGAGATCGTCCGTCGCTTGCCGCGGTATATGCCGACGACCTTTGGAGGCTTGTATCCGCGGAGCTGCGCTGGGCAGCTACAAACCCCGTGGGGCTTCTTGAGCTTGGTGACGAGGTCGGTAAGTGCGCGGCACGCGGCCGCTGGGTCGTCGTAGTCGCCACCGACGTCAGGGGAGCAAGTGAGGTGTCGGCGGACAAGGGTGTAGCCGTGTGCCGATACGAGACATTTGCCCCCGGGCGGGCACGTCGATGTCGGGATGGTGTAGGTGATCGTCACATCCGTGAGCGCGGGGATACCGGGGGAGTGGCCGGTGCTAGGGGCAGGGCTGCTCGAACCGCTCGAGCCGATGCAGCCGGCTGAAACGAGAGCGATGACCACGACCATGACTGCGATGCGCCGCACGTCTGGTGAGACGCGCGAGACCGGCGCTCGGTTCCGTGAGTTCCCATAGCCGTGGACACGGCCGAGTCTGAGCGCACCGTATTTTCGGTATAGCCATACCGTTTCAGCTCTATCGTCGGGACAGGGGTGGCAGGACTTGAACCCGCGACCTACGGTTTTGGAGACCGCCGCTCTACCAACTGAGCTACACCCCTTGGAGGGCCGGGATTCTACTCCGCGAGGCCGGCTGCGTCGCACACGCGCAGCAGTTTGGGGACGTTCTCCGGAGCGGAGACGAGCGCGGTCAGGCCGAGTCCGAGCACCGGTACGCGGGCGGCAACACGCTCGACGATCGCCACTCCCTCGTCCAGGCTGATGCCGCCGGGCTCGGGCATAAAGCAGGCGATCTCGGCGGGGTCAAGGACGTCGAAGTCGAAGGCCACGTACACCTCATCCACTCCGCCCAGCACACGCTCGAGGTCGTCGATCGAGTGCGCGAGCTTGGTCTCGGCGATGAACTGCTCCTCGGCCGGGTCGAGGCTGCGAGCGCCGATCAGCATGCAATCGCCGACCGGGGCGTAGCCGTCGTCGAGGATGATCCGAAACGGCCTCCCCCACTCGTTGCCAGACGGCGACGATTGGGGCGTATTGAGATCGCCGTGGGCGTCCAGCCATACGACGCCGATCCGGCCGTGACGCTGGGCGAGCCCGGCAGCCGCGCCGATGTGCGAGCAACAGCAGCCTCCCAGCACGACCGGACGATCGGGAAGCGCCGCTGCGATGACCGCCGTCTGGGCGTCCAGGGAGTCCTCCGCCACCCTCACCGATTCGCCCAGCGGCAGCGGCAGCATGGCGGCCTCGCGCATCGCCTCGCCGCCGGCTCCCCATGCTCGCGGCACTCTCACCAGACGTCCCTCGCTAATGTGATCAGACTACCCCGCCCGCCAGAGCCCGTCTGTACCTCTTGCGGCACGTCCGGTCAGCTCCAGCCGCACCAGCGCCGTGGCCACACGCGCCGCCGCTAGACCCAGCCCTGCGGACAGGTCGTCCGCCGTTGCCGGGCGGTCGCCCAGCGCCGACAGCACGCCGCGCTCGTCACCCGACGGCGGCTCCTGGGGTGATGGCGGCGGCGGCAGACCGAGCCAGCCGCACAGGTCGTCGGCGGTCTCGATCAGCCCGGCCCCCGCCTTCAGTAGCCCGTTCGCGCCCGCCGTGCTGGCCAGCCCAGCGGTACCCGGCACGGCCAGCACGTCGCGGCCGAGGTCGAGCGCATGGTCAGCCGTGATCAGGGCACCGCTGCCGGCACGCGCCTCGACCACAACGGTCGCGTCGGCCAGGGCGGCGATCAGCCGGTTTC
>JAWVDZ010000388.1:0-4285 GCA_033856955.1 Gaiellales bacterium | reverse complement strand
TCCCGTGGACATGCCGGGGCTGGACGCCGCCCTTTCCGCCATCGGCCCGGTGCTGGGCGTGGTCACACTGCTCGACCGGCACCAGCGCGACGCGGCCGTCGTGGCGGCCAGGCTGGGCGTCGACCGTCTGCTGCCGCGCGCGCTGGGCGGCGCCGGTCTGCACCTTGACGGCGTCGAGGAGCGAACGGTGATCGACCGGCGGGGCTGGCACGAAAGCCTCCTGTGGCTGCCTGACCGCCGCCTGCTGGTGTGCGCCGAGACGCTCGCCACCGCCGACGCCTTACTCGCCCGCGCGGGCGATCGCCTGGGCATGCACCCGCTGGCGCGGATCCATCCGCCGAGGCGGGCGTTCGCCGGGATCGACCCGTTGGTGATCGCGGTCGGCCACGGCCCGCCGCTTCGCGACGGCGCATCCGACGCGCTGCGGCGCACGCTGCGCACGGCTCGACGCTCGTTGCCGCGTCACTGGGTGCGGCTGCTGCCAGCCGCCTTCAGAGCGTCGCGATCCGCGCGGCGTGCTCGTCGCTGAGCGGCCGAAGCGGTGCTCGCATGTCGGGCTCGATCGGCACTCCGTGGTTCTTCAGAACCCGCTTGACCGCGGCCACGAACGTCGCGCCACCGAGGGCATCGCGCAGCTCCCGCACGCGTTCGGCGTTCTCGGCAGTCGGCTCGCGCAGGAGCCGCACCACCTCGCCCGGGAAGGCGTTGGCCAGCCCCGACACCGAGCCGTATGCGCCGGCCGCGAGCGCCTGCGGGATCAGCGGCTCGTTGCCCACGTACACCCGCAGCCCCAGCTCCAGGTAGGGCGCGACCGCGTCGAACGGCGATTCCGAGACCTTCAGCCCAGCCAGGTTGGTGATCCGCTCGCGCACTCGGCCGATCACCTCCAGGCTCAGCGGGTAGCCGCTGCGCGCGGTGAAGGCGTACATGTAGAACGGCAGCGGGTCGCAGGCCGCGGCGGCGGCCACGAAATGCTCCACCTGCTCATCCACGGTGAACGTGTAGTAGGGCGGCGGGATCACCGCCACGCCGTCCGCCCCGATCGCGGCCGCGTGCTGGCACAGCGCCACCGTGTCGGCCGTCGACTGCGCGCCGCAGTGCACGATCAGGTCGCCGTCGCAGGCCGATCGGAATGCCGCCGCCGCCCGCTGCCGCTCGTCGAGCGTCAGCATCACCCCCTCGCCGGTGGTACCGCAGCAGAAGATGCCGTCCACGCCGCCGTCCTGCAGGTGCCGGACGAGCGGAGCAATCGCGGCTTCGTCCAGCGTTGCGCCGCCGTCGCGAAGCGGCGTGACCGAAGCGGCGAGCAGTGGCGGTGCCATCGATGTGCGAGCATAGCGGTCGCGTGCACCGGCTCAACGACCCACCCGCCACCGCCGAACTGGTCGTGATCGGAAGCGGCATCGTCGGTGCCGCGACCGCGTTCTACGCCGCCCGCGCCGGCATCTCGGTGGTGGTGGTCGAGCGGCGCCCGGCGCTCTGCTCGATGACCACGGCCGTGGCGGCCGGCGGCTACCGGCTGCAGCTCGAGCATCGCGAGGAGCTCGACCTCGTCCGGCGCTCGCTGGCGCTGTTCGAGGACTTCGCCGAGCAGACCGGCCAGCGGCTGCACGATCCCCACCTGCAACGGCAGGGGTACCTGTGGCTGGCGCGGCAGGAGGAGACCGCCACCCGCCAGGCGGAGCTGGTCGAGCGCCAGCGTGAGTGGGGCGTGGACGGCGTCGAGCTGCTCGACGGCGACGAGGCCCGGCGCCGGTTTCCGTGGCTGCCAGGCGAGGTGCTGCAGGCCCGTTTCCGGCATGACGACGGCCTGATCGAGCCCAAGCGGATCGCGATGGGCCTGCTGGAGGGCTCGGGCGCGGCCGTGGTCAGCGGCTGTGGCGTGACCGGGTTCGAGCTCGCGGGCGAGCGGCTGGCGGCGGTGCTGACCGATCGCGGCCGGATCGCCGCCGGGCAGGTGGTGATCGCGTGCGGGCCCCTGACCGAGCTGCTGTGCCGCCCGGTCGGGATCGAGCTGCCGGTGCAGGCGGTGCGCCGCCAGCGGGTGGTGCTGTGGGACGTCCCCGAGGTGCCGCGCGACGCGCCGATGACTATCGACGAGGAGACGACCGTGCACTGGAGGCCGGTCGCGGCCGGCGCCTACCTGCTCTACCCGGACGCCGCCGAGCGAGGGGCGGAGCCGGTCGAGGACGTGCCCGCCGATCCCGGATTCGCGCTGGCGCTGCTCGATCCGTCCAGCCCGCTGGCCGTCGCCAGCACCGGCGGCTTCTGGCGCGACGTGTGGCAGCGGGCCGGGTCGGCCTGGGCGGTGCAGGCCGGCCAGTACACGATGACCCCCGACCAGCGTCCACTGATCGGCCCCACCGCGGTCGAGGGCATCTACGTCAACACCGGCTACAGCGGACACGGCGTGATGGCCGGCCCCGCAGGCGGCCAGATCCTGGCCGGGCTGCTGACGGGAGCATCGGCCTCCAGCCCGTTCGCGCTCGACCGCGAGTTCGTGGCCGCCAGCCAGGCCTTTTGACGGCGACCTCACGGTACGATGCGGTGAAACCAACGCCGGAGGCGCGAGCAATGGCCACAACCCCTGCCGAAACGTCAATCGATCTCATCCACCAAGCAAAGGCCGACCTGGCCGCCGCGCTTCGGGCGGCCGCCCTGCACGGCTTCAACGAGGGCGTGGACAACCACTTCAGCCTCGCCGTTCCCGGCCGCGACGACCGCTTCCTGCTGAATCCGTTCGGTCCGCACTGGTCGGAGCTGTCCGCCTCCGACCTGATCACGGTCGATCTCGAAGGCAACGTCGTCGAGGGGGAAGGGCAGTGGGAGCGGACCGCCTTCATGATCCACAGTGGCGTCCATCAGGCTCGTGCCTCGGCGCGCTGCGTGCTGCACACCCACATGCCCTACGCGACGGCGGTCTCGATGATCCGGGGCGGCTTGGAGACGGCGGTCAGCCAGAACTCGATGTACTTCCACGGCCACGTCGTCTCGCTGGCATACGGCGGTCTGGCCGATGCCGCGGATGAGGGTCTGCGAATCGGCAATGCCGTTGGCGAGGACGTCAACGTCGTCATGCTGGAAAACCACGGCGTGCTGGTGATCGGCGCGGATGTGGCGGAGGCGTGGCACCGGCTGTACTTCCTGGAGCGTGCTTGTCAGGTGCAGATCCTCGCCCAGTCGACCGGGCAGCCCCTGATCCACGTCTCCGATCAGCTGGCGGCCCACACGGCCGGCCAGTTTGCCCGCGATACCGGCAACGCGCCGGCACTGTTCGCCGCGGTGCGGCGGCAGCTCGACAGGGAGAGCCCTGGCTACGAGCGCTGAGAAGCGGACGCCGCGCGACCTCCTCCCCGACACCGAGAGACTGATCCTCAGGCGGTTCGCGGAGGACGACTTCGACGCACTGCTCGCGATCCAGTCGCGGCCGGATGTCGCCCGCTGGCTCTACTGGGACGCGCGCGGCGCCAGCGAGGTGCGCAAGTCGCTGGAGAACAAGCTGCGCGGCGCCACGCTGGCGGAGGACGGCGACTGCATCAGCCTTGCCGTGGTGCGCAAGGACAGCGGTGAACTGATCGGCGACTGCACGATCTGCCTGCGCAGCCGTGAGCACCGCCAGGGCGAGATCGGCTTCGTCTTCCACCCCGACCACCACGGCCAGGGATATGCCACCGAGGCGGCGCGGGTACTGCTCAAGCTCTGCTTCGACGACCTCGACCTGCACCGCGTGATCGGTCGTCTGGAGGCGCGCAACGCGGCCTCGGCGGGCGTGCTGGAGCGGATCGGAACGCGCCGCGAGGGGCACCTGGTCGAGAACGAGTTCGTCAAGGGCGAGTGGCAGAGCGAGCTGGTGTACGCCATCCTCCAGCGCGAGTGGCGCGCGGCGCCGTGACCAGCTGACGCGGGTGTGCGACAATCGCGCCATGAGCCTGCTTGAAGAGCCGCTGGCGGGCGCCCGCCGAAGCGAGATCGGCGGGCTGGTGGTGGATGAGGTGGACGCCGGCCGTGGCCGTGTGAAGCGGGTGATCTACCCGCCCGGATGGCGCTGGAGCAACGACATGGCACCGGTGACCGGCGGAGAGCACTGCATGCACGCCCACGTCGGATTCCTCGTCCAGGGGCGGATGGTGGTGGAGTACTCGGACGGCTGCCGCGAGAGCTACCAGGCCCCGGCCGCGGTGGTGGTCGCACCCGGCCACGACGGCTGGGTCGAGGGCGACGAATCCGCCGTGCTGGTGCAGTACGACTGCGGTCCGGAGACCGTGGAGCTGCTCGGGCTCCCGAG
>JAWVDZ010000387.1:0-4051 GCA_033856955.1 Gaiellales bacterium | reverse complement strand
CGAGGAAGTCGTCGAGGTTCTGGACGCGCCGGATGTCCACGAGCGAGGCGGGCAGGAAGCCGCGCACGCCGAGGTCGATGATCAGTCCGCCCTTGACGACCTCGATGACCGCGCCCTCGACCGGCTCACCGGACTCGGCGGCGGCCTCGATGCGGCGCCACGCCTTCTCGAAGCGGGCGCGCTTCTTGGACAGGATCAGACGCCCGTCGGCGTCCTCCTTCTGCAGCACCAGCGCGTCGATCTGGTCGCCGACCGTGACCTCTTCGTCCGGGTTCACGGAGCGGCGGATCGAGAGCTCCGAGATCGGGATCACGCCCTCGCTCTTGTAGCCGATGTCGACCAGGATCTCGTCCTTGTCGACACGGACGACGGTGCCACTGACCACGTCTCCCTCGCTGAAGTTGGTCAGCGTTCGGTCATAATCGGGGACGAGCTGGCCGTCCACCTCGATCATCCAGGTGTCGTCGTCCACGGCCGTGTCGGTGTGCTGCTGGTCGGTTGAAGCCATCTTAGGTAGATCAGTCCTCTCAGGATTTTTTGAGCGCATGGCGCGTCCACCCGGACAGCCGAGCGCCGGTGCGCAGTATACAGGCCGAATTGGCGCGGCAGCGCGGTTGGCAGAACCGGCTGGGGGCTTCTACCCGGTGCTTGTGTAGGTGTGGTCGTCCACGGCGATCACGGCGCCGCCGGCTGGCACCGTGACCGTGCCGCCGAACTTGAGTGTGACCTGCTCGGCTCCGGCTCCCGGATTCACCGCCACCGATCCGGCGCTGAACTCCCTCGTCCAGACACCGCCGTTCTGAGACGCGGGGTCGAGCGGCTCGCCCGGGTCGACGCGATAGATCGGATCGGCGGCCACCTCCTGGTCGATTCCGTAGGAGGACTGCGGCCCTGACACGAGCAGGTAGGAGGCGAGGCCGAACACCCGCCGGTCGGCATCGAGTTCACCCGCATCCTCGATCCAGGCGCCGACGTGGGCGGTCACGGCTGCCTGGAAGTAGGTGAACAGCGTCTGCCATGAGACGCCGGTGCGAGACGCGAAGCCGGCCCCCAGCGTGACCGCATCGGTGCTCGCGATCTGGGCCGGGTCGACCACGGCCGCAGTGCCGTTGTCCGCCACCAGCGAGAAGCCGTTGATCTTCAGCCACGCCCGCACCACCTCGAGCGCCTGGGCGAGATAGAGCGCGCGGTTCTTCTCGGTCATCGCCTCGCCGGTGACCGGATCGACAGGCTGTGCCGACCAGCGCTGGGTGTTACCGGCGTCCAGCAGCTCGATCCCCGTCCAGCCCCCGGCGGCGAGCTGGTCGGTCACGCGTTCCGCCCAGGCCTGCTGGAACTTGACGTTGCCGTAGTCGAACAGCACCCAGTCGGGATGGTCGGCCGGATGCACCTCCGCGCCGGCCTCGTCGTGCAGGATCCACTCGGGATGGTCGCGCTGCACCTCGTCCAGATCGAGCCCCGGTTTCGCGCAGCCCTGACAGGCGCTGAAGCCGTACTCGAGCACCCGTGTCTGCCACGTCCGCACCGCCGGGTTGGCGGCGGCGAACAGCTTCGGCGTGTCGTGCCAGTCCGGGCTGCCGATCACGTTCTGGTACGTCCGGGCGAGGCAGGCCGCCTGCCCTGCACCGGGCGGATTGGCCAGCGTGACGGTGAGCGAGACGGCCGGCGGAGAGGTGGCGGCACACGACGGAGGAGGCGGCTGCGTCGAGGTGGAGGATCCGCCCAGGCAGCCCGAAACCACCACGGCGAGCGCCAGCGGCGCCGCCATCACACCTCGCCGCATGCCTCACAGCGCGCGACCGGGGTGACGATCAGCCCGCCGTCCGGAGGCGTGATCACCTCGATCGGATCCACCACCATCGGGCCGCCGCAGCGCGGGCAGAAGCCGCCCTCGGGGTGATGGTGGTACAGCGTGAACGTGACGTCGGCCGCCAGCACGCGGCCGTCCGCCGACACCACGCCGCGGTCGCCGCGGACTCGGCCGAAGTGCAGCTGGACATCTCCCAGATGCTGCTCCGAGCCGATCTGCACGCTTCCGGTTGCGACTCCCATCGCGGCGTCCAGCCGGTCGGGATGCACGGCCGGAAGGAACAGCTCGGCCACCACCGCCTCGGCCCGCTCGCCGGCCTCGAGCCAGAGGTAGCTACCGGCCTCGTCGCCCCGCGTCGCCGGCAGGGCGTAGAGCGCCCCCGCCACCTGCAGCCAGTCCGTCACTTCGCGTCCAGCCAGGTGGAGCCGACGCCCACCTCGACCTCGAGCGCGGGATCGAGCGGGTAGGCACGCACCATCTCCTCGCCTACCAGCGTGCGCATCGACCCCACCTCTCCATCCCTGGTTTCGAACACCAGCTCGTCGTGAACCTGCAGCACCAGCCTCGACTCCAGTCCCTCCTCCTGCAGCCGGCGGTGGCAGCCGATCATGGCGACCTTGATGATATCGGCGGCGCTGCCCTGCATGACGGTGTTCACCGCCAGCCGCTCCCCCAGGCTGCGGGTGTTGTAGTTGGACGCGCGAAGCTCCGGGATCGGCCGGCGGCGGCCGAACAGGGTGGTGACGAAGCCATCCTGCTTGGCCTGTTCGATCACGCCGCGCATGAACTCGTTGACGTGCGGGAAGCGGGCCAGGTAGAGGTCGATGTAGGCCTGCGCCTCCTCGCGCGAGATCGAGAGCTGCTCGGAAAGGCCGAACGAGCTGATGCCGTAGATGATGCCGAAGTTGACGGCCTTGGCGCGGTTTCGCTCCTCGGACGTCAGCTGGTCGGCGGGCTTTCCCAGCACCTCGGCGGCGGTGGCGCGGTGGATGTCCTCGCCGCGCGCGAAGGTGTCCTTCAACGCCGGCTCGCCCGACAGGTGGGCGAGGATCCGCAGCTCGACCTGCGAGTAGTCGGCGGACAGGATCGAGCAGCCGGGCGCGGCCACGAAGGCGCCCCGGATCTCGCGGCCGAGCGGCGTGCGGATGGGGATGTTCTGGAGGTTGGGGCGGATCGAGCTGAGCCGGCCGGTGGCGGCGGTCGTCTGGCTGAAGGTGGTGTGCAGGCGGCCGTCGGCTGGATCGATCAGGCTGGGCAGCGGCTCGAGGTAGGTGTTCAGCAGCTTCGTCTGCTCGCGCCAGGCCTCGACCAGATCAACGATCGGATGCAGCTCGCGCAGCTTCGAGAGCACCCGGGCGTCGGTCGAATAGCCCGTCTTGCCCTTGCGGTCGGTGGGCAGCCCGAGGCGCTCGAACAGCACCTCGCCCAGCTGCTTGGGCGAGCCGATCGCGAACGGGCCGTCCGCCACCTCGTACACCTGCAGCTCCAGCTCGTCCAGCTGGTCGCGCAGCTTGGCCGCGATCTCGGCCAGCCGGTAGCTGTCCACCAGCACGCCATACGCCTCCATCGCTCCCAGCACCGGGACCAGCGGCAGCTCGATCTCGTGGTACAGCGAGGTCATCTCGCGCCGCTCGATGCGCTCGGCGAATCCGGCGTGGATGCCCACCTGCGTCGCGGCCGCGGCCACCAGGGCGGCCGTCTCGGGGTCGGACTGGACGTTGGCGGCGACGCCCTGCTCCTCGGCCAGGTCGGCGATCTCGTAGCCGGAGCGGCCGGGATCGAGCAGGTAGGCGGCGAGCTGGGTGTCGCCGGCCGGCAGCAGGTCGGGCAGGTGCAGGCCGTGGGTGATGACCCGGCGGTCGCCAAGCGCCGAGACGACGTCGGAGGGGGCCGCGTCGACCACCAGCACGTCGCCGGCCGGAGGCGCGATCGCCGCCCGGCCGCCGGACATGGCCAGGCCGACCTCGTGCGGCAGCGACGCGATCTCGGCCGGTGATGCCTCCCGCCAGCTCAGCTCGGTGCGTTCGACGGGCAGTCCCGGGGCGGACGGGATCACCTCCTCCAGCTCGTCGATCCGCTTCAGAAGCGCCCGGAACTCGAGACGGCGAAACAGATCCTTCATCGTCGACCGATCGGGCGGAGCGGCGATCAGCTCGGCGAAGTCGACGTCGATGTCGAGCGACCGGTCGATCGTCGCCAGGCGCTTGGAGACGGCCGCATCCTCGGCGGCCGCGGCCAGCG
>JAWVDZ010000386.1:0-5064 GCA_033856955.1 Gaiellales bacterium | reverse complement strand
CGGCGTCCGCTGCTCGGTCGATCGTGCCAGGCACCGGCCTTTCGGCCGTTGCCAGGCACGGTCTCAGGTGCTACTCACCCGCCGCTGATCGCAGCGATCACATCGACGCGCGAGCCGGCGTCGATCGCCGTGTCGAGGTCCGCCTGCTCGCGATCGACGAAGACGTTGATGTGCGGTCGAAGCGCGGGGCCGGGCTCGACCAGCCGGTCGCGGATGCCGGGCCAGCGCTGCTCGAGCCGGTCGAACGCCTCGTTCACCGTCGCAGCCTCGATCTCGAGCCGGCGAGGAAGATCCTGGTACAGGCTCGGCAGCGTGATGGGAAGGTACACGTCAGCCATCGCTACCCCACCACCGCCACCTCGACCGACGAGATGCCCGGCAGGTAGCTCGCGATCTCACTCCAGCTGTCGCCCTCGTCAGCGCTCGCGAACAGCTGTCCCGTGCTGGTTCCAAAGTACAGCCCGGGCACGTCCTCGCCGTCGATCGCCATTCCCTCGCGAAGCACGCCGAGGTGGGCGTCCTGCGTCGGCAGGCCCTTGTCGAGGCGCTGCCAGGTCGACCCGGCGTCGCGCGTGCGCCAGACGGCGGCATGCCCGTCGGGCATGACGCGCCCGTGGCCGGGGTCGAGCGGGATCACGTAGAAGGTGTCGCGGTCGTGGGGATGTGCGGCGGCGGCGAAGCCGAAGTCGCTCGGCAGGCCCTCGGTGATCTCGACCCAGGAGAGTCCGCCGTCGTCGCTTCGGTGCATGCCGCAGTGGTTCTGCTGGTACATCCGGCTCGTATCCACGGGAGACATCACGAGCTTGTGGACGCAGAACCCGACCTCGTCGTGCGGCCGCGGCCAGTCCGCTCGAAGTCCCTTGTTGCGCGGCGTCCACGAGCCGCCGTCGTCGGTGGTCTCGAAGATGCCGATGCCCTGCACGACCGCCCAGAGGCGCTCGGGCTCGTCGGGATGAGGCAGCACCGCGGGCAGGCCGAGGTGTCCGGGAGGCTGCATGCTGGGATCGTTCCAGTCGGGCCTGCCGGGCTGGCCCTCGAGCGTGCTCAGGAGCGACCACGTAGCGCCTCCGTCGCGGCTCTGGAACACACCCGCGTTCTCGGCGCCCGCGAGCACGCGGCCGTGCGCCGCCGTCAGGCCCGAGACCTTCGACAGCTTCTGGTCGGTGCCGTCGTAGGAGAGCCCCTCGCTCGAGAGCTGCCAGGTCTCCCCCAGGTCGCCGCTGCGCCAGACGCCCGACCCGTGCCACTCGCTCGCGGCGGCGGCATAGATCGACCCCGAGTCTGCGTCGTGCACGGCGTGGTAGATCGGCCAGCCATCGCAGTACGGCCCGCGGATGTTCCAGTCGCGCCGGTCGTCGCTCTCGAGGACGAAGCAGCCCTTACGCGTTCCCACCAGCAAGATGTGCGAAGCCATCCCTCAAACCTCCCGTGTCGATCCCAGTCCGAAGTATGACCGGAACCGGCGCCGAAATTCATCGGCGACGTCGCAGCCTTAAGGCCAGTCGTTCGACAGCCGCAGGTCGAGCAGGCCGCCGCGGCGGCACTCGGCCGATCGATACTCGGCCGTGTCGTCGGGGTAGAGGTCGTTCCAGTACTCGCCTGCCAGCGCGCGAGCGTAGCGCGCGTCGGCTCCCATGATGGTGGCGGTCTGAACGAAGTGCTGCATGCCGTAGCACTCGGTCGTCGCCTCGTCGCGGATGCCCGTCATGTGCACGGATTCATGGGCGATCGTCTGGATCGCCCACGCCAGCCTCCAGCGCGAGCCCAGATAGCGCATGGACGGGTGCAGCCCTCCGGCTTGGAAGGCCAGCAGCTGATCGCAGGTGTCCGGCGAGAGATCGATCTCGGCGCCCGCCAGCCCGGATATGGACCGTCCGTACTCGCGCTCGACGCGTGACCAATCGGCGGGGGAAAAGCAGCGGACGGTGATCGGCCTTTGGTCGAGCGCGCTCGCCACCCGGCTCAACGCCGGAACGACGTGCGTCTGCGCATCGTCGCGCCGGAACACCTCCGGCGCGGATGGACGGTTGGACGCGATCCACGCCGTCGCGGCCACCGCCGCCAGCCCGAGCACGAGCACCCCGCCCGCGATCAATCGCGGGCGGTAGCGCGGCGCGGCCGGTGCCGTGCCCGCCGCCAGTCTGCGCCGGCGCCGCCGTCCCACTCGCCGCCGCACCACGAGCGCGCCGGCGGTGTGCTCGAACCCGCTCAGCGTCACGGTGGTGCCGTAGTTGTATCCCGACGACGCGACGAGCACGGCGCCGATCCACACGCAGGCGAGGATCCAGCGGGGCGTCCCGTGCTCCATCGACAGCGCCTTCAAGGCGATCGGAAGCCCGAGCAGCAGGGACAGTGCGGGAAACGCCAGCAGTGGCTCCCGGGTGCTGACGCCGTCGCGAACATCCTCCTCGTCTTCCAGCGGCCGGCTGCGCTGCCATCGGCGCGCCCTGAGCAGTCCGATCCCCGCCGCTCCCGCAAACCAGCCCACCGCCAGGCAGGCCGTGATCAGCGCGTCCCAGGTGTGGGCGAGCACGAGCAGCGGCAGGAGTGCAAGCAGACCCGCGGTGCGGGCACGGGCCTGCGTCTCGAGCCGCGCCGACACCCATCGGCCACCCCGACCGGACGCAAACATGCCGATCAGCCTTCGCTGCTGGGAGCCCTGCGCATGGTCGGAACCGGCGTCCACAGGGCTCAATCGACCGTCGCACCGGCGGTCTTGAGCCGCGGCGGGCCAACATCCGGGCTCGAGCGGCGTCGTATCATGCGGGAGGCCGGTCAGGGCCACCAACTTGGGGCTGTGCCATCGCCCGCGCGGCGTGGCACCTGAAAAGAAGGAGTACACGTGCTTTCACGGAACTCACGTCGCTTCCTGCCGACGCTTGCGCTGGTCACCGCGCTGGTCCTGGCGGCCGGATGCGGCTCGAGCGGCGGTTCGTCCGGCTCGGGCACCGGCGGGTCCGGCAACTCGAACGCAACGGTGATCATGGGCACCACCGACACGGCGGTGCACTTCGATCCGGGCGACGCCTACGACCTTCACTCGTGGAACGTCATCTACAACGTCTACGACGAGCTGATGGTCATTCCCCCGGGCGGCAACCAGCCCGTGCCCTCGCTTGCAACGTCGTGCAACTGGGACGACGACACGCACTACACGTGCAAGCTGCGCTCGGGCGTCAAGTTCCAGGACGGCTCCGACCTGACGTCTGCCGACGTCGCCTACTCGTTCCAGCGCAGCATCGAGATCAACGGCGATCAGGGCGTCTGCAGCCTGTTCTCGTCGCTGGCCGACTGCGGCACGTGGAAGGGGACCGAGATCTCGACTCCCGACGATCTCACCGTCACGTTCAACCTGCGCCAGCCCGACGCGACTTGGCCGTTCATCCTGGCCACCGGCGGTGCGGCGATCGTGCCGTCCGACCTCTACCCGGAGAAGAAGCTCCAGCCTGACGATCAGGTGATCGGCAGCGGCCCCTACAAGCTGGTCAAGTACCAGCCCGGCGTGCAGGCCGTGCTGGAGCGAAACCCGGACTACTGGGGCACCCCGGCCAAGAACGCGCGCGTGCTGATCCAGTACTACAAGGACTCGCCCGCGCTGAAGCTGGCGATCCAGGGCGGCGACGTGGACATCGCGTTCCGCAACCTGACCGCCACCGACATCGACTCGCTGCGAGGCGAGAGCGGCCTGAGCGTGGTCGAGGGCCAGGGCATCGAGATCCGCTACCTGGTGTTCAACACCAAGCTCGACCCGGGCAAGAACACCGCCGTGCGGCGCTCGATCGCCTACACGATCGACCGTCAGTCGATCGTCGACAACGTCTACAACGGCACCGTCACACCGCTCTACTCGATGATCCCGGCCGGGCTGCTGGGACACACCGACGCATACAAGACCGAGTACGGCGACACGCCCAATCCGGACGCCGCCAAGAAGGAGCTGACCGACGCCGGCATCGCCACGCCGGTGCCGATCGAGATCTGGTGGACGCCGACCCACTACGGTGACGGCTCGGCCGACGAGTACACCGAGATCAAGCGCCAGCTCGAGGACAGCGGCCTGTTCAAGGTGACGCTGAAGTCGGAGGAGTGGGATCAGTACACGGTGGACAAGGCCAAGGACCGCTTCCCGGCTTTCGAGCTGGGCTGGTTCCCGGACTATCCGGACGCCGACGACTACTCCGCCTACTTCTATCCCGGCGGCGGCTTCTGGAACGGCCACTACGACAACAAGCAGATCGACAGCCTGATCGATCAGGAGAAGGCCTCCACCGATACCAAGACACGCACCGATGCGTTCGCGCAGATCCAGGCGCTGGCCGCAAAGGATGCTCCCACCATCCCCGTCTGGCAGGGCAAGCAGATCGCGGTGGTGCGAAACGGCGTGACGGGCGTCGAGGAGACGTTCGATCCCGCCTACATCTTCCGATTCTGGCTGATCAGCAAGAGCTAGATCTCGGAGATTGAACGACCAGCCGGGGTGCCCGTAGTATCTGGGCACCCCGGCGTCGCACATGGCCCAACCGACAACCTCACTTCGCACCTACGCCCTGACCCGATTGGCGCTGGTGCTGCCGATGGTGCTGATCCTGCTGTCGCTGGTCTTCTTCCTGATGCGGGTGGCACCGGGCGACCCGGTCAGCGCCGCGCTGGGCGGCCGCCTCTCGCCCAAGGAGCTGGAGCAGCGCCGCCACGCCGGCGGCTACGACAAGCCCCTAGCCGAGCAGTACG
Organism: Gaiellales bacterium; assembly: GCA_033856955.1. GTDB lineage: Bacteria > Actinomycetota > Thermoleophilia > Gaiellales > JAICJC01 > JAICYJ01. The sequence goes on along the minus strand of JAWVDZ010000386.1, from coordinate 336 downwards.
TCGAGTACCTGGGCGACGTCGCCCGGCTCGACTTCGGCCACACCATCACCGACAACCGGCCGGTCACCGACGTGGTGGTGCAGAACGGCAGCGCCACGCTGGAGCTGACCTTCTGGGCGATGGTGGTGGCGGTGGTGGTGGGAGTCGGACTGGGGCTGGTGGCGGGCCGGCTGCGCGACTCGCCGGCCGACGTCACCATCCGGCTGTTCGGGATCGTGATCTACGCCGTACCGCCGTTCTTCCTGGGCTTCCTCTCCCAGCTCCTGTTCGGCCAGTACCTGCACCTGTTACCCACGTCCGGCCGGGCCAGCCCCGAGGTGCAGTTCCTGCTGCCCA
>JAWVDZ010000385.1:0-5180 GCA_033856955.1 Gaiellales bacterium | reverse complement strand
CCAGCGGCGTCACCCCAATCCACACCTTCATTGCCTGGTGGACGATCGCGATCGCCGTCGGTGGCATCCTGCTGGTGTTCATCCCGGCCTGGCTCGGCATCCGGCTGGGGGCGATGTTTGCGACGGTGCTCGGCGTGCTGGCGATGATCCCGCTCACCTTCCTTGCGATCGCGGCGGTGTTCGTACCGTCCAAGGCTGACTGGGGCCAGCTGTCCGGGTTCAAGCACCTGGACGGCACAGGGTTCTTCAGCGCGCAGCTCGGTCACAACTGGCTCACCATCTACATCGCCTTCGCCTTCCTTCTCACCTGGAACGTGATCGCGATGGAGGCGGCCGCCTGCTACATCGGCGAGTGCAAGGATCCGGAGCGCGACGCCAAGATCGCCATGAACCTCGAGGGCCTGTACGGGCTGTTCATCTACACCATGATCCCGATCAGCTTCATGATCGTGATCGGGGCGAAGGCGATCAATGGCTACGTCACGAGCGTCGGAGGCTTGGTCGACGCGAACCAGATCTTCGTGACATTCGCCAACAAACTGTTCGGCAGCAACGCGAACCTGCTCGACGATCTGATCGCCTGGATGCTGATCGTCGCGCTCATGCTCTCGGTGCTGAACGCGATCATGGGCTCCTCACGGGCCGTCTACCAGATGTCGATCGATGGGCAGTTCCCCCGGATCTTCTCGAACGTGAACAGGCACGGCGTGCCCGGCTTCTCGATGGCCTTCAACGTCGTCTGCTCGATCGCCCTGATCTTCACGGGCGGCGCGGTCGAGATCTACACGCTGTCCAACGTCGGCTACACCGCATCGTTCATTCCTGTCCTGGTCGGGTACTACCTGCTGCGACGGTACCGTCCGGACATGAAGCGGCCGGTGCGGCTTCCGGGCTTCTTCAAGTACATCGCCCTGGCCATGGCCGCTCTCTACTTCGTGATCTGGCTGTACGGAGGGCTGGTCGAGGCATCGTTGCCCAACGCGTTCCTGAACAACAACGACACCAAGATCTACTTCTTGATCGGCTGGCTGATCCTGATCTCCTACCTGCCGCTGTACTGGTACCGCGTCAAGGTGGAGGATCCAAAGCACGAGGCCGGCGGGCTCGACCAGGTGTCCGGCGCCACGGCCGGCGATTGACCCCAGCGACGAGGGTGGGGGCGATGCTGCGCAAGCCATCGCCCCCACCCGATCCCTCCACCCTGCAGGTGAACCGGCTGATGGTGGCGTCCGAGGGGCGCCCGATCAGCCATGACGTGATCGTGCAGGCGCTGGAGCTGGCGCGCCCGCTGAAGGCCTACGTGTTCGTGCTCTCGATCGCACGCGTCTGGGGCACGGCGCTGGGCTTCCCCAACCCCGGGTTGCAACCCAACAAGCGCGAGTGGGCGGAGCAGAAGCGGATCGTCAAGGAGGCCGTCTCGGCGTTCGAGAAGGCGGGCCACGAGTCGAACGGGATCGTGCTCGCCACCCGGCGGGCGGCGAAACGCATCTCCAGCGAGGCCGAGCTGCGTGAGATGGACGCGATCGTGATGGGAGCCGACGCCCACCGTGGCCTGCTCGGCGACTTCGCATGGGCGCACGAGCCCTACCGCGTGGCGCGGCGCTCGTCGGCCGTTCCTGTCTACCTCGTGCTGCCCGCCGGGTAGTAGACTCGCAGCGCCGATATGCGCGTCCTACTCGTCGGATCCGGAGGTCGCGAGCACGCGCTCGCATGGGGCCTCGCCCGCTCGCCAGGCCTGGGCGAGCTGCACGCTGCCCCCGGCAACCCCGGCATCGCGGCGATCGCCACCTGCCACCCGGTGGCTGCCGACGACCTCGAGTCGCTCACCGCGCTGGCCGTCTCGCTGGCCGCCGACCTGGTGGTGATCGGGCCGGAGGTGCCGCTGGTGGCCGGATTGGCCGACCGGCTGGCGGTCGCCGGCATCGCCACCTTCGGGCCGCTGCAGCCGGCCGCGCGTCTCGAGGGGTCGAAGGCGTTCGCCAAGCACGTGATGGCCGCCGCCGGCGTTCCCACCGCCGCCTACTCGATCTGCGACACCGTGGCCGCGGCGCAGCTCGCGATCGCCGAGTCGGATGGCGAGGTCGTGATCAAGGCGGACGGGCTGGCGGCCGGCAAGGGCGTGTTCGTCTGCGACTCCGTCTCGGAGGCCGAGGCGGCGGTGAGAGCCTGCCTGGTCGATCGCCGCTTCGGCGGGGCCGGCGGGCGGGTGTTGATCGAGCAGCGGCTGCAGGGCGCGGAGGTCTCGATGCTCGCGCTCTGCTCCGGCTCCGATCTGCTGGCGCTGGCCCCGGCGCGCGACTACAAGCGTGCGCTGGACGGCGATCACGGCCCCAACACCGGCGGCATGGGCTGCATCTCGCCGGTGCCGGGGATGGACTCGTCGCAGGTGGCGGAGATCGTGGACGCCGTGCACCGGCCCGTGATCGCGGAGTTGGCGCGGCGCGGGATCGAGTTTCGGGGCTGCCTCTACGCGGGACTGATGCTGACCGAGGAAGGCCCGCGCGTACTCGAGTTCAACACCCGCTGGGGCGACCCCGAGACGCAGGTGATCGTGCCCCGTCTGGACGGCGATCTGCTGGATGCGCTGCTGCGGGTGGCCGTCGGCGGGCTGGACGGCGCATCGCTGTCGGTCGCGGACGAGGCCTGCGTGACGGTGGTGCTGGCCGCCGCCGGCTATCCGGACCGGCCTGAGAAGGGCGCGGTCATCTCCGGCGTCGAGCGGGCGGCTGATCACCCGGGAGTGACGGTCTTCCACGCCGGCACCGAGCGCGATGGCGAGCGGCTGCGGGTGGCCGGCGGCCGCGTGCTGAACGTCTCGGCGACGGGCGCCGATCTGGGCGAGGCGAGGCGGCGGGCCTACCAGGCGGCCGCCGAGATCGGGTTCGACGGCATGCAGGTGAGGTCAGACATCGGCGAGGTCTCTCTTGTCTGAGCCTGCCCCGCTTCCCCAGGTGCATCCGGTCTGGGAGGAGCTTGGCTCCGAGGGGCCTCAGGTCGGCATCGTGATGGCCTCGGAGGCCGACCGCGAGATCATGAACGATGCCGTCAACGAGCTGCTGGAGCTCGCGATCACATTCGAGATTCGGGTGCTCTCGGCCCATCGCGACCCCCGAGAGGTGGCCGAGTACGCGTCAACCGCCGCTCTACGCGGGCTGCGGGTGATCATCGCCGCGGCGGGCGGTGCCGCCGCGCTGCCGGGGGTGATCGCGGCCTACACCGAGCTGCCGGTGATCGGCGTTCCGATCAGGCGCGAGGAGCTGGGCGGCATGGACTCGCTGCTTTCGATCGTCCAGATGCCGCCCGGTGTGCCCGTCGCCTGCATGGCCGTGAACGGCGCCCGAAACGCCGCCATCTACGCCTCCAAGATCCTGTCCCAGGGCCACGGCCTGCCACCCCCGGAGCTCTGAGCACGGCGTGCAGCAGCGCGTCAGTCTGATCACGCTCGGGGTCGCCGACCTCGACCGCGCCCGTGGCTTCTACGAGGCGATGGGCTGGGTCAGCAACACCGGTCCCGAGGAGGGAGTCGTGTTCTTCGAGACCGGTGGTTCGGTGCTCGCCCTTTGGGGCCGGGCCGACCTGGCCGAGGACAGCGTGATCGAGGACGGCGGCGGCTTCGGTGGCATCGTGCTTGCGTACAACGCGGGCTCCCCCGGCGACGTGGACGCCGTGATCGAGGAGGCCCGCCGAGCCGGCGCCCACATTGCCCGCGAGCCCGCCGAGACCTTCTGGGGCGGCTACTCCGGCGTCTTCCATGACTTGGACGGCCACGCCTGGGAGGTTGCCCACAACCCGCATTGGACGCTGGGCGAAGACGGCTCCATGGCCCTTGGGAAGTGAGGGTCCTTTCGCCGCTCGATCGTGCCAGGCACCGGCCTTTCGGCCGTTGCCAGGCACGGAGTACGCGGCCCCACCGGCGGGTGAGGTCGGAGCCGGTTGATAGACTGATTTCGCCTTGATCAAGCGCTATACCCGCCCCGACATGGGCGCCGTCTGGTCGGACGAGCGCAGGTTCCAGCGGTGGCTGGACGTCGAGATCGCGGCCATGGAGGCCTGGGCCGATGCGGGCGTGGTGCCCGCTGAGGCGGTTGCCGCCGTGCGCGAGCTCGCGCGCGTCGACGTCGACCGGATCCTCGAGATCGAGCGCCGCACCCACCACGACGTGCTTGCCTTCACCGAATCGGTGGCCGAGCAGGTGGGCGAGCCGTCGCGCTGGTTTCACTACGGGCTGACATCCTCCGACGTGGTCGACACCGCGCTGGCGCTCCAGCTTCGCGACGCCGGCCGGTTGATCGTCGAGGGTGTCGCCGCGGCAGAGCGCGCGATGCTGATCCGGGCCGAGGAGTTCCGGCACACGCCGATGATCGGCCGCACCCACGGCGTGCACGCGGAGCCGACCACGTTCGGCCTGGTGCTGCTCGGCTATGCGACGGAGCTTCGCCGCCAGCGGACGCGGCTGCGCGAGGCGTTCGCCGGCGTCGAGGTGGGAAAGCTCTCCGGCGCCGTCGGCACCTACGCCAACTCCGAACCTCGCATCGAACAGTTCGCGCTGGGCGTGCTCGGGCTGGAGCGTGAGCAGGTCGCGACCCAGGTGATCCCGCGCGACCGCCATGCCAACCTGCTCTCGGCGCTGGCGGGCGCGGGCTCGTCGCTTGACCGCTTCGCCACCGAGATCCGCCACCTCCAGCGCACCGAGGTGCGGGAGGCGCTGGAGCCGTTCGCGGCCGGCCAGAAGGGCTCGTCGTCGATGCCTCACAAGCAGAACCCGATCGTCTGCGAGCGCATCTCCGGGCTGGCCCGAGTGCTTCGCGGGAACGCCCAGGTCGGCTTTGAGAACGTGGTGCTCTGGCACCAGCGCGACATCTCGCACTCCAGTGCCGAGCGGGTGGTGCTGCCGGACTCCACGATCGCGCTCGACTACATGCTCGACCGGCTGCTGTGGCTGATCGAGGGTCTCTCGGTCGATCCCGAGCGGATGTTGAAGAACCTCGAGGCCTCGCACGGCCTCGTCTTCTCGGGCCGTGCGCTGCTGGCGATGGTCGAGGCCGGCGCGTCGCGCGAGCGGGCATACGAGATCACGCAGCGAAACGCTCTGCGCTCGTGGGACGAGGAGGTCGCCTTCCGCGGGCTTCTGGAGGCCGACGCCGACGCCGCGGCACTGCTCGACGCGGCCGCGCTCGACC
>JAWVDZ010000384.1:0-3012 GCA_033856955.1 Gaiellales bacterium | reverse complement strand
CTGATGCGCCCTGATCCCGACCGCTTCGCGCGCCTGCTCGAGGGCCGCCCCCGAAGCGACGCCGGCCGCACCGCGCTGCCCCACGGCCTCACCCTCGTCAGCGTCAAGTACGACCAGCCAGGTGCCGACCGCGCGCCGATCCCGCAACAAAATCGGGGGGTCTGACCCCGCTTTTTTGCGGATTGCCGTGGTCAGAGCCGCCTAGTTTGCGAATTCCGGAAGTCGCGCGCCGGTCTATTGCCGGAATTCGTAGAAGTCGGGCGGTCGAGGGGGTCAGACCTCGTTGGCCGTAGACTGAGGCGTCGTGCGGATTCTTCTCACCAACGACGATGGGATCACGTCGCGGGGGCTGTTCCAGGCCAAGCTGGCGCTGGAGGCACACGGGACGGTTTCGGTGATCGCGCCGGACTCGAACCGCAGCGGCTCGGCACGCAGCATCACGATCGACCGGCCGCTGCACGTGAGCGAGGTCGAGCTGCGCGACGGCAGCATCGGATTCGCCACCGACGGCACCCCGGTCGACTGCGTCCGGTTCGGTGAGCTGGGCCTGGTCGGCGAGCGTCCCGACCTGGTCGTGGCCGGCATCAACTACGGCTACAACCTGGGCGACGACGTCACCTACTCCGGCACCGTCGCGGCGGCGTTCGAGGGTCTGCTGCTCGGCATCCCCGGCATCGCCGTGTCACAGGGCGCTCCCACCGCCTCCGGCAGCGACTTTCGCCGGCACGAGGCCTACGACTTCGGCCCCGCGGCCGAGTTCCTCGGCCGGCTGGTTGCCAGCGTCGTCATGCACGGCATCCCCGAGGGCACGCTGCTGAACGTGAACGTGCCCTCCGACCCATCCGGCGTCGCGGTGGGCAGGCTGGGCAAGCGCATCTACCGCGACCGGCTGGAGCTCGAAGCCGACGAGGAGGGCCGCCGTCGCTACCGCATCTACGGCGACGACCCCAGCTATCACGACGAGCCGGGAACGGACTTCCGGGCGATCGCCGAGGGCCGCATCTCGGTCACCCCGGTCCACCTCGACCTGACCAGCGGCCCCGGCATCGAGGCGTTGCGGGAGTGGGAGTTCTAGGTGATCTCGACCCGCTCGGCGTTGAAGGCGATCAGCTTGGGCACGCCGCCCCGCCACTCGATCACGGCCACCCGGCAGTTGTCGAGCCACAGCCGGCGATGATAGGGCGGCGGTCCGCCCAGGAAGTGGCTGGACACGATCAGCCGGGCGAGCGAACCGTGCGTCGCCACCAGCGTCGTTCCCGGCTCGCGCTCGTGCTCATCCAGAAACGCCGAAGCGCGGGCGAGGGCCGCGTCGAACGGCTCGCAGCCCTCGGCGAACTCGGGCTCGCCGTCGGTGTGCCAGCGGGCGAACGCCGCGGCCAGCGGGCCGGCCGCGAGCTCCTGCTCGGTCTGGCCTTCGAAGGGACCTGCGTCGATCTCGGTCAGGCGGGCGTCGGTCGCCACCGGGCAGGTGCCATCCTGGCGCTCGGCGATCAACTCGGCCGTGCGAAGCGCGCGCTGAAGCGGGGACGAGTAGATGCGATCGATGCTCACCGCCGCCAGCGCCTCGGCGGCCCGGTGGGCCTGTTCGAGCCCTGCGGCGCTCAGCTCGACGTCGGTACGGGTGGTGAACCTGCGCTCCAGGTTCCAGACCGTCTCGCCGTGCCTGATCAGGATCAGGCGCCGGTTCACGCCTCGGCCAGCAGGCCGGCCACGTCGAGCGGCAGCGTCACCATCGCCAGCTCGCCGTTCTCGTCGTGCGGCCACTCGTCCTTCGGCCGGTCGCGGTACAGCTCGATGCCGTTGCCGTCCGGGTCGCGCAGGTAGATCGCCTCGCTGACGCCGTGATCGCTCGCCCCGTCGATCGCGACGCCGTATTCGACCAGCCGCTTGACGGCTCGGGCGAGATCGCCGCGGGTGGGGTAGAGCACCGCCAGGTGGAAGAGCCCCGTCGTCCCGGGCGGCGGCGGCGACCCACCGCGGCTCTGCCAGATGTTGAGGCCGACGTGGTGGTGGTAGCCGCCGGCCGAGAGGAACGATGCCGACTCGTCGTAACGCGTCTGGACGGCAAAGCCGAGCACGTCGCGGTAGAAGGCCTCAGCCCGGTCGAGGTCGGAGACCTTGAGATGGACGTGGCCGATCGTCGCGCCGGCCGGGATCGTGTACTCGCTCATGGGCGAAAGGTATCTCAGATGTCGCGAACCGACGCGTAACCGAAGGCGGGCCGACCGTGCCCGGGCTGCGTGGCCTAGAAGTACGGCTGCTGGCTGATCACGACCTCCAGGCCGAACAGCACCAGCCCGCAGGCGAGCGCCGCCGCGATCAGATCGCTCGGGCGCGCCGTGCGCTCGCGCAGCACCAGCACGCCGTAGCTCGCGAACACGATCACCTGCGAGACGTACAGCGCCGTCAGCGACGGGGTGATCATGTAGTCGTAGATCTTGTCCGGATCGATCAGGCTGACGACCGCGAGCGCCACGAAGCCGGCCGCCACCGCGCGCCCGGCGGTGCGGACGCCCGCACCGGTGAGCGCGTGCAGAAGGCGCGTGAGGGCGATGAACTCGGCCGCCATCAGCCCCACCACCGAGGCGATCGCCACCACCGCTACCCACCGCGCCAGCGTGGCGCCCGACTCGGCGACCGCGACCGTGTGGCCGGGGAACTCGAGCGAGGCCAGCCTGGTGCCGGCGTACACCGCCAGCGGTGCCGCGGTCAGCACCAGCAGCACGGCCACGACGGCCGTCGATCCGGCCACGATCCGGCGCAGCTCGCGACCGCCCCCAGCCACCTCGCCGCCGAGGAACAGCGGCAGGCTGCCGCAGACGAACAGCAGCGAGGCGTTGGCGATCCCGCGTGCGACCGATCCCTGGTGGGCGCCGACCGAGAACGACGCCCACGACCACCCGTGGCCGTCCAGCACCGCCGCCGCCAGCGCCACCGTCACGACCACCTGGACGATCACCGAGATCAGCAGCAGCCACAGCACCGCCCGCTCCGCGAACACCAGCGCCGCGC
>JAWVDZ010000383.1:0-10504 GCA_033856955.1 Gaiellales bacterium | reverse complement strand
TTGCTGATGTCGACGACGTTCGAGATCGGCCGCATGCCGGCCGCCGCGATGCGCGCCTTCAGCCAGGGCGGCGACGGCCCCACCTTGACGTCGGTGAAGACCCGCCCCGCCCAGCGCGGGCACAGGTCGGTCGCCTCGTTGCGGGCGGTCACGTGGTCGTCGACGCTGTCGCCGCCGCCGGCCGCCGGCTCCTGGCCGGGCCAGGCCGCCAAGTCAGTGTCCAGCACCGCTGACACCTCGCGGGCGATGCCGTACACCGAGAGGCAGTCCGGCCGGTTGGACGTGATCTCGAACTCCATCACCCGATCTCCGATCGGCAGCACCTCCGACAGCGGGGTGCCCGGCTCGAGGCCGTCGGGAAGCAGCATGATGCCCTCGTGCTCCTGCGAGAGCTGGAGCTCGCGCTCGGAAAGCATCATGCCGTCCGACTCGACCCCCCGCAGCTTCGCCTTGCGAAGCACGTTTCCGTCCGGCAGCGTGGCGCCCGGCAGCGCCACCGCCACGGTCGCTCCGGCCTCGAAGTTGGAGGCGCCGCAGACGATCTGACGCGGCTCTCCCTCCCCGACGTCCACCGAACACAGCGAAAGCCGGTCGGCGTCGGGATGGCGGTCGCGGGTCAGCACCCGGCCCACCCGGTACAGCTCGGCGCCCGCGGGCACGCCGCGCTCGGTGATCGTCTCCAGCTTGGTGCCGGTCATGCTGAGCAGCTCGCCCAGCTCATCCACCGGCAGGTCGAACGAGACGTACTCACGCAGCCACGAGACCGGCACCCTCAACCGAACTGCTCCATCACGCGCAGGTCGTTGGCCCACAGCATGCGGATGTCGGGGATCGCATGGCGAAGCGCGGCCACCCGCTCGACGCCCATCCCCCAGGCGTAGCCGGTCAGCCGCTCCGCGTCGTAGCCCTCGACGTGGTCGAACAGGGCCGGGTCGACCATGCCCGCTCCGAGCACCTCGACCCACCCCTCGCCCCGGCACACGCGGCACGGCGAGCCGTCGCGGGCGCAGTTGAAGCAGGACACGTCGACCTCCACGGAGGGCTCTGTGAAGGGGAAGAAGTGCGGCCGCAGCCGCACCTCGCGGTCGGCGCCGAACACCTCCCGGGCGAACGCCAGCAGGGTGCCCTTGAGGTGCGCCAGCGACAGCCCCTCGTCCACGGCCAGGCCCTCGATCTGGGTGAACATCGCCGTATGGGTGGCGTCGGGGGTGTCGCGCCGGAAGCAGCGCCCCATCGTTGCCATGTAGACCGGCGGCGGCTGCGCCTCCATCGTGCGGATCTGCATGGTCGAGGTGTGGGTGCGCAGCACCAGCTCCGGCGAGACGTAGAACGTGGCCGTCCACTGGCGGCTGGGATGGGTGATCGGCGTGTTCAGGGCGTCGAAGGTGTGATGCACCGTGTCCACCTCCGGCCCGTCCGCGATGCGGTAGCCGAGGCCGATGAACACGTCCAGGATGTCGCGGCCGGTCTGGTCGATCAGGTGGGCGTGCCCGCGGCGCACCGGCAGCCCCGGCAGCGTGACGTCGATGCGGTCTCGGCGCAGCCGCTCGTCCAGCTCGGCCGCCCGCAGCTCGAGCTCACGCGCGGCCAGCGCCTCCTCCAGCGCGTGCCGCACCTGGTTCAGCACCTTGCCGCGCGGCCCCCGCTCCTCAGCCGGCAGGTCTCCCAGCTCGCGCAGCGCCAGCACCAGCGGCGCCCTGCGGCCGAGCAGCGCGATCCGCACCTGCTCGAGCTGGGCGGTGTCGCGGGCGGCGGCGATCGCCGCCAGACCCTCTTGTTGGACGGCGTCGGGCTCCATGAGCGGACAAGTCTACTCGCGGCGGGGTGAAACGATCTCCTAGCTACGATCCGTGGTCGATGACCGTGCCGCCCGTACTTCACGCCACCGCCGATGCCTACGGCGCGCTGGGCACGGACTACGACCGCTGGTGCCGCTCCGTCACCGAGGACATCGCGTTCTACGTCGACCTGGCGATCGAGAGCGGCGGGCCGGTGCTGGAGCTGGGCGTCGGATCAGGGCGCGTCGCCGTGCCCACCGCGCTGGCCGGGGTGCCGGTGGTGGGCATCGACCTTTCGCCGGACATGCTCGACCTGGCCTGGGCGCGAGCGCTGCCCCACGGCGCGGACGTGCGGCTGGTGCGCGCCGACATGCGCGATCTGCCCGACCTCGGCCGCTTCGCCCTGGTGACGGTGCCGTTTCGGGCGCTGCTTCACCTTCGCGACGACAACGAGCGGCTGTCGGTGCTGGGCGCCGCGCGCGAGCGTCTCCTGCCGGGCGGCCGGCTGGCCTTCGACGTGTTCCACCCCGACCGGATCGACATCGAGGAGACGCATGGCCGCTGGCTCGAACGCGAGCCCGGCATCCACGAGCGGGCGCTGTGGAACCCGGTCGAGCGCAGCCTGACGCTGTCGGTGCGCACGGCCGAGCGCGAGTCGACTATGGAACTCTGGTGGGCCGAGCCGCGCACCTGGGCGGGGCTGCTCGCGCAGGCCGGCTTCTCGTCGATCCGCTCGTACGGCTGGTTCGACCTGAGGCCGCTGCCGATCGGCAGCGCAGACTCGGTATGGGTCGCAGGATGAACGGCTTGCGCGGCGGCTGAGAGAAGTCGAACTCGCTGAACAGGTCGCCCAGCTGGGACGCGGCTTCGCGCACTCCCGGCCGTGAGTCCGGTCGGCCATCGGTGGACGGGTCGATGCGTGCGCCGCCCAGGAAGTCGTCCTCGATGAACTTGAGGTAGGCGTCGAAGCTGAGCGTCTGGTGGTCGACCACCCCGCGCCTAGCGTAGGGGCTGATCATCAGGCCGGGCACGCGCAGCCCGTAGCCCTGGCCGTCCACCCGCGGCGGCACGACGTGGTCGTAGAAGCCGCCCCAATCGTCCCAAGAGATGAAGATGGCGGTCGAGTTCCAGTTCGGCGAGCGCATGACGGCGTTCACCAGCCGCGTCACCCACGCCTCCCCCGCCCGCGGCGTGGCGGGCGGATGCTCGCTGTTCGCGTAGCTGGGGACGATCCAGGACACGTTCGGCAGCCGGCCTGTGCGGGCGGCCGCGAAGAACCGGCCAACGCCCTGGACGTTGGCGAGCTGGCCGTCCGAGGCGACGTCCGCGAAGTGCGGCAGTGGGTTCCAGATGCTGGGGGTGACGGCGTTCTGCTGGCGCACGAGGCAGCTCATCGCGCCGTCCGCGCAGTCCGGCTCGCGGCCCGGCGAGACGTAGTAGCCCCAGCTGACGCCGTGCTGCGCGAGCAGGTAGGTGAGATCCGTCCAGGGGAAGAACGGCTGCCCGCGACGCGCGCCGGGCGGGATCGTGCGACCGGTCGAGGAGTGACAGCTCATGGGATCGGTGCCCGACGTGCACTCGGCCGACCAGCCGGACACCATCGCCAGGTGGGACGGCAGGCTCCAGCCCAGGTTCGACGCGAACAGGTGGTCCTGGAGCACGAAGTGATGGGCGTAGCTCCAGTAGTTGGGGATGTCGCCGCCGTCGTGGTAGCCCATCACGTCCGGCCGCCGCACGTTGATGATGCAGGTTGGGTCGAGGACGTTGTGCAGGCAGCCCGGGTCGCGGGCGTTGACGGCCTGGGCAACGAAGCCGTTCATGCGCCCGCCGGCGATGTCGGAGTAGGCGTTCACGGTGCTGTGCGGACCGCCGCTGTCGATCTGCTGCGGGTCATGGTATGGGCGCACGCAGCGGCCCGAGAGGGGATCGGGCGAGCAGACGCTGGGACGGCCGTGCTTCATCGGAATGCCGTCGGCGCCCGGATACGTGCCGAAGTAGCTGTCGAACGACCGGTTCTCCTGCATGATCACGATCACGTGGCGGATGCGGTGCATGGCGACGGGGACGCTCACCGACGGCGCCGATGCGCGGCCGCCGCAGCCTCCCGCCGCGCCCAGCGCGACAGCTGCGAACAGGCATCGTGTCACCGCGGCGTATCCCACCACGGCAACCGTAGCCACGGCTTGTTGGAGGTTTGTGGGCGCTCAGGCGGCGCGCTGGCGGACGGCTTCGTAGAGCGCGACCGTCGCCGCCGCGGCGGCGTTCAGCGACTCGGCGCCCTCGTCCTGGGGGATCGCCGCCGACTCGTCGCAGACGGCGATCACCTCGGGGGGCAGGCCGTGCCGCTCGGCGCCGACCACGAACACGGTCGGCTTCGAGAGGTCGAGCTGCCATATCGCGCGCTCTGCGCCGGGCACCAGCGCGACCCGGTTGATGCCCTCCGGCGGCAGCTCGGCGTGCTCGATTGGCACCCGGAAGACGGCTCCCATCGATGCCCGCACGCCCTTGCCCGAGAGCGGATCGGAGCAGCCCGGCGAGAGCGAGACGAAGGCTCGGCCGAGCGCGCCGGCGGCCCGCACCACCGTGCCCACGTTGCCGGGATCGATCACGCGGTGCAGGTGGACACCGAGGTCGCCGCCCACGCGCTCCGGCAGGCTGTCGATGCGAAAGATGCAGATCACGCGGGCGGGATGCCCGAGCGTTCCCAGCTCCGCCATCAGCGAGTCGTTCACCACCTGCACCGGCCCGCCCCGCGCCAGCCGGGCGATCAGCGCCTCGTCGGCGGGTCGGTCGGCCGCCACGAACGTCTCGATCGGCAACACCCCGTTCGCCAGCGCCTCGCCGACGATGTCCTCGCCCTCGGCTAGGAACATCCCCGCGGTGGTGCGGTTACGCTTGGCCTGGAGCTTGCGGGCAGCCTTCAGCCTCGCGTTCGAGCGCGACGTGATCGTTTCCATGCCGGGAGGTCTCTCTGGCTCTACTTGGCCTCGGCCAGCGCGGTCTTCGCCGCGTCGGCCAGCGCCGTGAAGGCCGCCGGGTCGGCGACCGCGATGTCCGCGAGCACCTTGCGGTCAAGCTCGATCTCGGCCAGCTTGAGCCCGTGGATGAACTGGTTGTACGAGAGGCCGTTCAGGCGGGCGCCGGCATTGATGCGGATGATCCACAGCCGCCGGAAGTCGCGCTTGCGGGTGCGACGGTCGCGGTAGGCGTAGGTGAGCGACTTCATCACCTGTTCCTTGGCCCGCTTGTAGGTGTTCTTCTTCAGGCCGCGGTAGCCCTTGGCCTGCTCGAGCATCTCTCGGCGCTTCTTCTTGCCATGAACGCTGCGCTTGACGCGTGCCATCGCTCCTCCTACCTCTTGCCCAGGAGGCGCAGCGCCTCACGGTTGTCAGCGGGCGCCAGGCCGGTGTCGCGGCGCTTCTTGCGCAGCCGCTTGGCGCTCTTGTGCTCCAGCAGGTGCGACTTGAACGCGCGGCGGCGCAGCACCTTGCCGCCCGCCGAGAGGCGTAGCCGCTTCTTGGCGGCCGACTTCGTCTTCATCTTTGGCATCGGGGTCTCCTACGTCTCCGCGTCGGCGGGCGTGGCCGCCGTTTGGCTCTCGTTCTCAGTCGTCTTCTTGGTCGTCTTCTTGGTGGTGGTGCTCTTGGCTGCGGCGGTCTTGGGTGCTGCGGCCTTGCGGGCTGGTGCCTTGGGCTTGGCGGCCGCCTTGGCCGGCGCCTTCGCTGCCGGCTTCTTGGCGGCCGGCTTTGGCTCTGCTTTTGGCTCCTCGGCGGCCGGCTCCGCTTTTGGCTCCTCGACGGCCGGCTCCGGCTCCTTGGCAGGTTCCTCCGTCACCGGTGCTTCAACCACCGCGGGCGCCTCGACGGCCGGCGTCTCGACGGCCGGTGCCTCGACGACCGCCGGTGTCTCGGCTGCCGGCGGCGCTGCGCTCGGCTCGGCCTTGGGCTGTTCGGTCTGAGGTGATCCCTCGCCACCCGCCGCCGGCGCCAGCACGTTCTTGTGCGGCGCCAGCATCATCACCATGTTGCGGCCGTCCTGCAGCGGCGCTGACTCGACGATGCCGAGATCCTGCACCTCCTCGGCCAGCCGCAGCAGCAGCACGCGGCCGCGGTCGGGATGGGTCATCTCGCGGCCCCGGAACATGATCGTGACCTTCACCTTGTCACGGTTCTTGAGGAAGCGGATGACGTGCCCCTTCTTGGTGGCGTAGTCGTGGGGATCGATCTTTGGTCGGAGCTTGATCTCCTTGATCGTGATGGTCGACTGGTGCTTTCGGGCGAGCTTCGCCTTCTGCTCCTGCTCGTACTTGTACTTCGAGTAGTCCATCACCCGGCACACCGGCGGCTTTGCGTCAGGCGCGACCTCGACAAGATCGAGGTTCGCATCCCACGCGTACTTCAGCGCCTCATCGGTGCTCTTGATGCCGATCTGCTCCCCGTCGGCGCCGATCAGGCGCACCTGGGGGACGCGGATGGCGTCGTTGATTCGGGTGGTCGGCTCCTGCGGCCGCTGGTCGAAACGTCGCCGCGGTCTCAAGTCGAGTGCCCAGTCACGATCTGTGTCAAGCCCAATTTCTCCCTCCGCCGGAAACACGAAACGGGCGCCGCCAGGGCACCCGCTCCCATGCTCCCCGACAGGGAGCGACCGTCGAACTGCTCGGTTGAACCCGGCTCACGCGTGAAGCGCGGCGGGTGAGAAGCGGGATGCCTCTGCTTTGCCAGTCTGCGAGTATAGCCCATTGGCCCCGGATTCCGGTCGCACCGGCCGGTGCCGCACTGGTAACGATTGCGTCAAGATGATCGCTCCGGCCCTTGACCTGGGCGCGATCGGTGCGCGATGATCGCGGCCGTGTTCAAGGATCGCTCACAAGCCGGCGCTGGGCTCGCCGCAGCTCTGCCCGATCTGCGTCTGAAATCGAACGTGACCGTGATCGGACTCGCCCGGGGCGGGGTCGAGGTGGCCTACGAGACGGCCAACCTGCTGCACCTGCCACTCGACGTGCTGTGCATCCGCAAGGTCGGGATGCCGGGTTACCCGGAGCTGGCGATGGGCGCGGTGGCGCCGCAGGGTGAGCGCTTCACCAACCGCCGGATCGCGTCGCTGCTGACGACCCGCCAGATCGAGGAGGCCTACGACGCGGCGATGGTCGAGGCGCGGGCGATGGACGACCGCCTGCGCGCCGGGCTGCCGATGAACCTGGTCGGCCGGGTGGCCGTGATCATCGACGACGGCGCCGCCACCGGCGCCTCCGTGCGGGCGGCGATCGCCGCCGTGCGAAACGCCGGGGCGCGCCAGATGATCGTCGCGCTGCCGGTGCTGCCTCGCCCCGCCGCCGAGCGGCTGGCGCGGGAGTGCGACCGGCTGGTCACGCTGCGTGCGCCGCAGCGGTTCCAGTCGGTGGGCCAGTTCTACGAGGACTTCCAGCCGGTGCCCGAGGAGCGCGTGCGCGAGCTGCTCGCGGCCAGCCAGCCGGCCGCAGAGCAGCAGCCGGCTTGATCGCCCGCCACCCGTTTGCGGCCTGGGCGGTGGTCGGCATCCTGCTCGGCTTCGCGCTCACGCCGCTGTTCGTCGTCACGCTGCCGCTGGCGATCGTGGGCATGATCCTGATCCGGCGGCGGGCTGCGGAGCCCGACGACATGCTGGGCGTGCTGTGCGGGATGGGCCTGGTCTTCCTGCTGATCCCGTCCACCGTCCTGCGGGTGGCCGGAGTGGTGGCGCTGGTCGCAGGCATCGCCCTGCACGCCGCGATCGGACGGCTGGCCGGCCGCTGATACGTCAGCGGATGCCCGTGTCGTAGGTGAGCCGAAGCCGAGTCACGCCGCCCGCCGTGATCGAGAAGGCAACCGGCTCGGGTGTGCCCATCAGTCCGGTCACCGGCTGTGCGATCAGCCGGTAGCTGCCGGCGTCGAGACCTCCCAACGAGCCGCGTCCGTTGCGGGCGAGCACCGAGGCCACCAGCTCGCCGGACGACCGCTCCACGATCAGGCTGGCACGTGGGGGTCGTCGCGGATCGCAGGGATTCTCTACCTGCTCGACAGGACAGGTCGGCCCGGCCAGCACCGCCACGACCAGCCGTCCGTGTTGACCGTCGCCGGTCACCGTGTCGCCACACCCGGCCAGCATCGCCGTCACCACCAGGAGGAGTGCAATCGTTCGCATGTCCTTGAGACGCCGGCGAGCGCGAACGGTTCCCGCGAAGTGACGGCGTCCGGGTCCGCCGCTACGCGCCCTGGCCACCGCGACCGCGGTGGGCCTCACGCTTGACCACGTAGGTGCCTCGAGCCCGCGTCACCAGCTCGGGCGGCTCGAGCAGGTCGGCCGCCGACTCGTTGACGTCGGGGCGAGCGGTGATCTCCTTCCACAGCTCCAGGTCGACGGTGCGGCTGGTGTTGCCCATGCGCACGATCGTGCCGGTGGCGCGGACGAAGTCGCCGGCGTGCATGGGCGCGAGGAACTCGACCTTCTCATAGCCGGCGAACAGGCCCTCGTCGCCGTCGGTGCGTACCGCCAGCTCCGTGACGATGTCGCCGAAGATCTCCAGCCCGTGAGCGCCATCGACCAGGTTTCCGCCGTAGTGGGCGTCCGCAGCCGACAGCCGCATTCGCAGCTCCACCGTGAGTCCCTCGCTCATGCCGTCCCCCGTCGAGTCAGTCCCGAGCCGCCATCGTATCCGAGCCTGCTCACGAGCCGGTGAGCAGGTGCTTGGGGAACTCCGGCTGGAGCGAACCGTCGCGCCGTCGCAGCGGCGGACGCTCGGCAACCAGGCAGTTGTAGACCGCCTCCTCCGCGGCCTCGTAGGCGGCCGCGAAGTACGGGTTCAGCTCGGAGCTCTCGAGCGTCTGCGGCTGAGCGGTCGTGAACGCCACCGCGATCTCGCCGGAGCCGTTGTGGGCGTAGGAGCCGGCCCGGGCCAGGCCCAGCAACGGGCGAAGCGCCAGCCGCCGAAGCTGCTGTGCGGTCATCGGGGCGTCGGTCGCACAGACCGCGATGCACGAGCCCTCGGCGGGCGCCGGCTCGCCGGCAGGCTCGAACCGCAGGCCACCCGCGGTCAGCCGTTCGCGCTCGCCGAAGTTGCACATCAAGAGCACGCCCAGCGTGTGGTCGCCGATGCGGCGCGAGGCGGTGCCGATGCCGCCGGCAAACTCGAAGCAGGTCATGCCGGTGCCGCCGCCGACGGAGCCCTCCGGGACGTCGGCCGCCAGCGCTGCCCTCGCCCGCATCACGTCGTCGACGGTGACGGTGCGCGAGTCGGCCAGGTCGGAGTCATCGCACTCCCCCACGACCGGGATCAGCGTGTTGTCAGGGGTGCCGCCCTCGGCCAGCACCGCGGCGTGGTAGACCATGCCCAGCGCGTGGGTGCCGCAGAGGTAGATGCTGGTCTGGATGATGCCCCACTCGTCGATCTCGAGCTTCTTGGTCAGCTCCCCCACGCCGTTCACCGTGGCCACGCCCGCACGCACCGGCAGCGTCGGCGGCGTGATCACGGTGACGCCGGTCAGCTCACCGCTCTCGGCCTGCGAGTGCCCGACCAGCACGCCCGGCACGTCGGTGATCGCGTTTCGCTCGCCGGTCGGCAGAAGCCCCACGGGGCCGGCGATATCTCTCCAACGTACGGTCATGAACGGTGCTCTATACCAGATTCATCGGAGGGTCAGGAGCATCGCCCCGCGGATGCTGACGTCCAGGCCCAGTTCCGCCTCGCGTGCCCGTAGCGCCGCCAGCTCGGGACCGAGGTCGCCGTCGGCCAGATCGATGAACCCCAGCCGCCGGTAGTACGGGCCGTTCCAGCCCACGTCGCGGAAGGTCAGCAAGGTCAGGGTTGGGGAGCCCTGGCCACGCGCCCAGTCTGCGACGGCCTCGATCAGCCGGCCGCCGACCCCTGCCGCCCGTGGTCGGGATGCACCGTCACCTGCTCGAGGTGCGCGGCACCGTCCAGCACGTCGGCCAGCGCGTAGCCGCAGACCGTGTCGTCCTGCTCCGCCACCCACGCCCGGCCCCCGGCCACGTAGCCGGCGAGGACGTCGCTCTCATGGGCGCCGTCCTCGGCCACGTCGTGCATCCCGATCTCGGCAAACAGCCTCCCGGCTGCGATCTCGATCTCCTGCATGCATGGGATGTCGAGCGGCTGCGCGGGACGGATGGTTAATGGGCCAGGCATCGGCGGATGGTATCGAGCCGCTTGAGGGTGGCCACTTTGCAGTTCCAGCGAGTGCCACTTGGCAGTTTCACCGTGTGCCACTTGGCAGTACCAGCGAGTGCCACTTGGCCCTCTCGCGCCCAAGCTCAGCGCTGGATCCTCCGCCCCCGCCGAGGCGGCGTGCTGGTGATGTGCCACGCCTTGCAGGTCCCACACCGGTACGGCTTCTTGTAGACCGAGGAAGGAAACCGTTTCGTCATGGCCTCGATCGCGAGCTTGGCCTCGTGCAGGGTGGCGTACGGCTTCTTGGTGCATGGCTTCTTCGTCAACCGCCCGGAAACCTCCATGGATGCGCCGCCTCGAACGTGGCCGCCGCTCGCAGCACCAGCGCATCCGCGCCGCGGCGGCCGACGATCTGGAGTCCCACGGGCAGACCGTCGACGCTGCCACACGGCACGGTCGCCGCGGGCTGGCCGGAGACGTTGAATGGGTACGTGAACGCCGTCCAGGAAAGGTACTCGGTCGGCCGCCCTGCGACCGATCCCGGCTGGTCGAGGCCGGCGGCGAACGCCGTCACCGGCAGCGTCGG
>JAWVDZ010000382.1:0-2812 GCA_033856955.1 Gaiellales bacterium | reverse complement strand
GCTATCAGCCCGGTCACTCCGGTGGCGATGTGGACGACGTTGTGCCAGCCGTTCACGTCGAAGATGCCGAGGACGGCATCTCTCACCGACTTGTCGTTCGTGAAGGCAGAGTTGTAGAAGAAGCCGGCGATACCCAGAATCGTCAGCGCGGCCCCGGCTGTCAGCGCATATACCTGTGCTGACGATCGTCGTGTCGCACTGTGATCCACGTCCATGGGTTCGACGTAGTGCAGTGAAAGCCTTGAAGTCACGAACCCCCACAAGATCGCTTGCAGACGAGGATCTGATGCGCCTCGTCCAGCGCGGCGACGCCCGCGCGTTCGAGGCGATCTACGACCGCCACGGTACGGCGGCGTTCTCGCTGGCATACCGGATCGCGGGCAACCGGGTGGCGGCAGAGGACATCGTCCAGGAGGCGTTTCTGTCGGTCTGGCGCTCGAGCGTCCGCTACAGCCCAGAGCGCGGGAACCTGCGCTCCTGGCTCCTGTCGGTCGTGCACAACCGGGCGATCGACTCTCTGCGGCGGTCGGTGGTCCACACCCGCAGGCAGGTCGACTCGGAGGGCATCGAGGACCGTATCGAGGCGCCGGAGCTGACCGACGGCGAGGTGTTCCGCAGGGACGAGGCGAATACTGTGCGCTCGGCGATGGACCGGCTGCCCGAGGACCAGCTCAAGGTGGTTCAGCTGGCGTACTTCGGCGGCTTCACGCATTCGCAGATCGCCGACATGCTGGAGATGCCGCTCGGCACGGTGAAGGGCCGGATGCGGCTGGCGCTCGACAAGATGCGGGACGGTCTCGGGGAGGCGGTTGCATGAGCGTGCGAAGTCACGAGGACTACCAGGAGAACATCGGCGCCTTTGTGCTGGGCGCACTGCCGGAGCTCGAGGCCGAGCTGATGGAGAAGCACCTGGCCGGCTGCGAGTCGTGCCGCGCCGAGGTCGACGAGCTGAGTCCGGTCACCGCCGCGATGCTGCGCTCGGTGCCGCAGGTCGAGCCGCCGCCGTCGCTCAAGGCGAGCCTCATGCGCACCGTCGACGAAGAGGCCGCGTTGCGCGCCGGGCCGGTGAAGGCTCCGCGCGAGAGGCGCCGCTGGACCTGGTTCGAAGGCTGGTCCCCTCGGCTTGCCACCGGCATCGCGGTCGCTCTGCTCGCGCTCGCGGTCGGCATCGGTGTCGCCACCGATCCGTTCGGCGGCGGCAGCCCGAGCAGCACGACGATCACCGCGCAGATCGACCGCAAGCTGATGCCGACCGGGACGGCGGTGCTCCAGGTGTCCGGCCGCGACGGCGAGATCAAGCTGAAGAACGCTCCCGCGCCGCCCAGTGGGCGCGTCTACCAGCTGTGGTTCCAGCATGGGAAGACGATCGAGCGGGGCGGCACCTTCAAGCCGAAGCCCGACGGCTCGTACGACGCCTCGGTGTCGATCGGGAGCGCGGACG
The DNA here is from genome assembly GCA_033856955.1 of Gaiellales bacterium. Taxonomy (GTDB): domain Bacteria; phylum Actinomycetota; class Thermoleophilia; order Gaiellales; family JAICJC01; genus JAICYJ01. The sequence continues at coordinate 1,371 of JAWVDZ010000382.1, read as the reverse complement.
CCGTGATGGTCACAGTCGAGAACGCGGGCGGCGCCAAGGCGCCGACCGGGCCGCCGGTCATGCAGTTCACCGTGTAGGGAAAATCTCACAAAGCCGTGAGGCGGGCTTTATGAACGGCCCGCAGGCTGCGCCGATGAACCGTTCCGTGCCCCTCGCCGCACTGGCTGCCGCGAGCCTTGTCCCACCTGTCGCCGGCCCGCTCCTGGCCGTGGCCGAAGCCGCCGGCCCGCGGCCGCAATCAGCGGCCGTCGGGCGCTGGGTCACCGGCGCCACCTACAGGATGAAATGGGGTGCGGTGACGGTCCGGATCCGCGTCTCCGGCAAGCGGATCACCGACGTCGCGGCCTCGCTGCCCACCGAGCGCGCCCGCTCCGGGCAGATCAACAACCGCGCGGCGCCGATCCTGAGGCGAGAGGTGCTCCAGGCTCAGAGCTCGAAGATCCACTCCGTGTCGGGCGCAACGATGACGAGCAACGCTTACGTCCCGTCGCTGCGCAGCGCAATCACCAAGGCGCACCTGTAGGCGGATCGCCGGCATTGCCCGTGGCCGCTGGCCGCAGTCGAATTGGACGCGTCCTCGCCGTAACCCTCCTGCTGGCCGTCGTCGTCGCGCCCGGCGTGTGGATGGTCCGCCTGTGGGTTCACGGCGGCAACCTGCACACGCACGGGACCGGCGATGTGCTCAACAGCATCGGGCGGATCACCGGCCTCATCGGCGCGTACCTGGCGCTGCTGCAGGTGTTGATGCTCGCGCGCCTGCCGTGGCTCGATCGCCTGATCGGCTTCGACCGGATGACGATCTGGCATCGCCGCAACGGCAAGGCCTGCATCGTCCTGATCGTGGTGCACACGCTCACGATCACGGCCGGCTACACGCTCACCGATCAGGTCGGAGTAGGCAAGGAGATTTCCACGCTGCTTGGCACCTATCCAGGCATGGTCACCGCCACGATCGGCACGGGCCTTCTGATCGCGGTGGTGCTGACCTCGCTCATGATCGTCCGGCGCCGCCTGCCCTACGAGGCCTGGTACGCCGTTCACATGCTGGCCTACGCGGGAGTCGCGCTGGGCTACCTGCACCAGGTGCCGACGGGCAACGAGCTGACCGCCGATGCCGCGGCTACGCGCTACTGGCACCTGCTGTACATCGTTCCGCTGGCCCTGGTAATCGCCTTCCGCGTGCTTGCTCCCCTGCTGCGCGCGAGCTGGCACCGCCTGCGCGTCGAGGATGTCGTCCCCGAGGCGCGCGGCGTCACGTCGGTCTACATCAGCGGCCGCCATCTGGACCACCTCGGCGCACGCGCGGGCCAGTTCTTCATCTGGCGTTTTCTCGCGCGGGGCGTCTGGTGGGAATCCCATCCGTTCTCGCTG
>JAWVDZ010000381.1:0-2779 GCA_033856955.1 Gaiellales bacterium | reverse complement strand
CTCCACCATGGCGGCGATCTCGGGCTGGTAGTAGAAGTTCATCCACAGATGAGCGTTGTACGGGTTCTGCGCGCCCTTCGGCACGATCATGTTGTCGGTCCAGATCATCCCGCCCTTGTCGGGGATCGCGAACTTCAGATCGGGGTTGTCGAACTGCAGCTGTACGACGTCGCCAGACCAGCCCATGCAGGCGACCACGTTGCCCTTGGCGAGGTCGCCGGCGTAGTCGTTGCCGGTGAACTTGCGGATCTGGCCGCTGTCGACCTGCGGCTGGAGCGCGTCAACCGCCTTCTGGGCGTCGTCGACGGTGCACTGGGCGGGGTCGATGCCGAGGTCCAGCATCACCAGGCCGAGCGTGTCGCGCATCTCGGTCAGACAGGTGACCTTGCCCTTGAACTTGGGATCCCACAGGTCGGAGATCGCGGTCAGCTCGCCACCCGTCAGCTTGGGGTTGTATGCGATGCCGGTGAAGCCGGACTGCCACGGCACCAGGTGGCTGTCGTCGGGATCGATCGAGCGGCCGCGCAGGGCGGAGGTCTGGTTTGCCTCCACGTTCGGAAGCAGGCTCTTGTCGAGCGTCTCCGCGTAGCCCAGAGCCACCCACTTGCCGGCCATCCAGTCGGTCAGCGTGACGATGTCGCGATCGATGCTCTGGCCGGCCTCGAGCTGCGCCTTGACCTTGCCGAAGAACGAGTCGTTGTCCTCGATGTCCTCGAGGTACTTGGTGGTGGTGTTGTACTTCTTGTCGAACGCCTCCAGCGAGGGGTGGTGCGTCTTCTTCTCGGTGTCGATGTAGAGCGGCCAGTTTGAGAACGTCCAGCTGGAAGAGACCGTGTGCGGGAACGAGGGCGCGCCACCGGAGCTCGCGGCGGCGCTGGAGCCCCCGCCGGAGGAGCCGCCGCAGGCCGCGAGCAGGCTGGCGCCTGCAAGCGCGCCGCCGGCCATGCCGGCGCGGCGGAGGAGATCGCGGCGGGTGAGCGCGCCGCGCGCGAACGCCATCCGGTCGAGGTCGGACAGCTGCCGTTCGTTACTCATATCAGTTCCTCCACGGTGGGTACTTGGCCTTCGTCGGTGATCACGAACGTGTTCTCGGGATCCCACAAGAGTTGCACGGACTCGCCCCGATTCAGGTGACGGGCGCCACGACCGGCGTTCTGGACGATCGCGACCAGCTCGTCGCCGGCGGGCGTGTCGATGATGTACTGGGTGCTGACGCCGATGTAGCTGACGTCGCGGACCGTTCCCACCAGCCGGTTCGCGCCGGCCTCGGCGGGATCAGACGCCGGCAGCAGCCGCACCTTCTCGGGGCGAACGCCGATGCGGACGTCGGCGGGAGCGTCCTTCAGCAGCTCGGCGGGCACCGATGCGCTCGTGCCGTCGCCCAGCCGCACCTGGCCGCCGTTCTCGACCGTCGCGGAGACCATGTTCGAGACGCCCAGGAAGCCGGCCACGAATGCCGTCTTGGGCTGCTCGTACAGCTCCATCGGCGGCCCGATCTGATCGATCCGGCCCTGGTTCATGACGGCGATCCGGTCGGCCATCGTCATCGCCTCTTCCTGGTCGTGCGTGACGTGGATGAAGGTGATGTTGACCTCGGTCTGGATCCGCTTCAGCTCGATCTGCATCTGCTTTCGCAGCTTCAGATCGAGCGCGCCCAGTGGCTCGTCCAGCAGCAGCACCCGCGGCTTGTTGATCAGCGCCCGGGCGAGTGCGACGCGCTGGGCCTGGCCGCCGGAGAGCTGGGTCGGCTTGCGCTTCTCAAAGCCCGCGAGCTGCACCAGGTCGAGCATCTCAGGCACCTGCTTGGAGACGTCGTGCTTGGACGCCCCGCGCTGGCGGATGCCGAAGGCGACGTTGTCGTAGATGCTCATGTGCGGGAACAGCGCGTAGTTCTGGAACACGGTGTTGACCTCGCGCTTGTACGGCGGCAGCCCGGTGACGTTCTGCTCGCCGAGGTACACCGTGCCCGCGGTGGGCTCCTCGAAGCCGCCGATCATCCGCAGCGTGGTCGTCTTTCCGCAGCCGGACGGGCCGAGCAGGGCGACGAATCCACCGCGATCGAAGGACAGCGAAAGGTCGTCGACCGCCTTCACGTCTCCGAACTTCTTGGTCACCCGCTCAAGGCGGACATCAGGCTGCTCCACTCATGCTCCCTTGGGCGTGCACAACGGGCGTGTTAGCGTATATCGTGGAAATTAAGGCTGTCAACTGCGAACTTCGTAGTTGGAGGCGGGAATACCGAGAGGATCCGGCGTGAAGCTCGACGTCACCGACAGACACATCATCGAGAGTCTACAGCGCGACGGCCGCCGGGCTTACACCGTGCTGGCCCGCGAGGTGGGGATCTCGGAGGCCGCGGTGCGGGCGCGGGTGCGCAAGCTGACCGAGGCCGGCGTTATCGACGTGGTCGCCGTCACCAACCCGCTGATGGTCGGCTTCGACGTGATGGCCATGGTTGGCATCCAGGCCAACAGCAACCTCGAACAGATCGCCGACGCCGTCTCGGCCTGGGACGAGACCAGCTACGTGGTGATCCTGTCCGGAAGCTTCGACCTGATGGTCGAGATCGTCTGCTCTGACAACCACCACCTGCTGCAGATCGTGCAGCGCATGCGTGAGGTGCCGGGCGTCAAGTCCACCGAGACGTTCATGTACCTCGACCTGCACAAGCAGACGTTCTCCTGGGGCACGCGGTAACGCTCTCGGCTGCACCCGACATAGAGAGGTATGCACACACCCTCTGAGCGTTCGTCCGCTGAAGCCCGGTTCGCCCGGGTGT
>JAWVDZ010000380.1:0-6295 GCA_033856955.1 Gaiellales bacterium | reverse complement strand
CGGCCCAGAAATCCCAGAACTACCTCGCATTCCTCCACTCGCCTGCGCCATCATCACCTGTCGCCACCTCCCCCTACCGGGATAGGCGTCTCACCGTGATCGCGGCCGCGGCCGGCACAGGTGCGATGCTGGCTGCCCTGGTTCACAGTCCACGCTTGTCCCCGGGGGCGGTGCTGGTGCTGACGGTGCTGATGGTGGCCGGGGCCGTGGCCGTGGTCGTCACCGGAGGAAACCAGTTCACCGAGCAGGTTCGCCTGCTGGCGCCGGCCGCCACGCTTGTCGCGGTGATGCTGGTGAGGCACGGATCGGGCGGCGATCGCATCCGCTACGAGCTGCTCCTGCTGCTGCCGATCCTGTGGCTGGCACTGCAGGGAAGCGGCGGCGAGCTGGCGGTGGGGATCTCGGGCATGACGGCCGGACTGGTGCTGCTGAACGCAACCGATGCCGGCCCCGGAGCGTGGACGGACGAGCTGCTGTTCGCGCTCGTCTCGGCCACCGTCGGCGCGACCGTCCACCGGCTGGTCGGCCAGGTGCGCCGCCAGGCAAGCGACGTCGCCTCGGTGACGAGGGTGGTGCGTGAGGTGGCCTCGGCGGCCGATGCCGACGGAGCCCGCGACGTGGTCTGCCGGGCTGCGCTCGAGATCGTCGACGCCCAGGTGGCGCTGCTGCTCAAGCCCGACGGCACTGACCACATGCGCGTTGCGGCCGCCTGGGGCAGCGACGTCGCGGCCGGCACGCTGGTGCCGACGGGCGGCATCGACGGTGACCTGCAGGAAGCTCTGTCCAGCGGCCGCCAGCGCTTTCTGGCCGACGACGGCGGCCCGCTCTGCTGCGCCGCGATCGGCGCCCGCTCGGCCCTGATCACGCCGGCGATGCGAGAAGCCGAGCCGGCAGCCGCACTGGTGGTGGGATGGTCGCGCTCGGTGCGGAGGATCACGCCCCGCATGGCCGAGGTGGTGGAGCTGTTCGCGGTCGAGACGGCACGTGCGATCGAGCGCGGCGACCTGATCGCACAGGTGCGCTAGCATGCCGATGACCTCGAGGCGGTGGTGCAGGTCGCCCGCCGCCTGCCGCGAAATGCAGACGCGCAATTGGCCCGCGCCGCCATCTGCCAGGGCGTGCTCGAGGTCTGTGACGGCATGCTGGCGGTGCTGATGGAGCCCGACGGTGCCGGCCACCTGGTCTCGACCGCCGTCGCAGGCGCCAGTGTGGCGCCGCTCCGGGTGGCGCTGGGCGCGACCGACTCCGCCACGGTGGACGTGTTTCACTCGCTCGAGCCGTTCTTCGTCGCCGACCTTCGCGAGCACAACGACGTCTCGCAACGCCTGGTCAACGCCACCGGCGCCGTCTCGGCTCTGTGGCAGCCGGTGGTGGGGGACGGCGCGCCGGTCGGGGTGCTCGTCGTCTCGTGGGAGCATCGCCTCAGGCGGCTGTCCGATCGAGCCGCGGCGGTGGCCGGCCTGTTCGCGGCCGAGGCGGCGGTGGCAATCGAGCGAGCCGACCTGCTGGCCCGGCTGGAGGGGCTCAACCGGATGCTTGCCGTCCAGGTTGAGGCGCTGCGCGTCTCCGACCAGCTCAAGAGCGACTTCGTGTCCAGCGTCTCGCATGAGCTGCGCACGCCGCTGGCCTCGATCCTCGGCTACCTGGATGTGCTGCTCGAGGGTGAGCTGGGGTCGATGTCGGCCGACCAGTCCGAGTTCCTCAAGATCGTCGACGAGAACGCCCGCCGGCTGCTGGCGCTGATCAACGATCTGCTCACGCTGTCGGGACTTGAGAGCGGCAAGATGCTGCTGCGCCATCAGCAGGTCGACCTGCGGGGACTGCTGGAACGCCACCTCTCCGATCACGCCCCGGCGATCCGTGAGCGACGGCTGCTGAGCAGCCTCGATCTGCCCGCCGAGCCGGTCATGGCCGAGCTCGATCCGGAACGGATCGGCCAGGTCATCAACAACGTTCTCGCGAACGCGATCAAGTTCACCGGCGTGGGAGGAGACGTGCGCGTCGCGCTCCAGCGCCGAACCGAGAGCGTCGTGTTGGAGGTGGCCGACACGGGTATCGGGATCGCGGAAGCGGACGTCGATTTAGCTGTTCGAACGCTTCTTCCGTGCCCGAAATGCCACCGACCGCGCGATCCCGGGTACGGGATTGGGGCTTGCGATCTGCAAGGGAATCGTCGATGCACACGGTGGCTCTATCGCCGTGGACAGCGAGATCGACCGCGGAACCACGATCACGATCAATCTGCCAACCACGATCACGGCTTACTAGGAGGACGAAGAACATGGAATCGACACAAGCGAAGGTGCTCGTCGCCGACGACGAACCGCACCTGCTCCGGCTGGTCAAGTTCCGGCTCGAGCGCGAGGGATATCAGGTGCTGACGGCCGCCGACGGCGAGACCGCGCTGCAGGTGGCGCGTGACGAGCATCCCGATCTGTGCGTGCTGGATGTGATGATGCCGAAGCGCAGCGGCTTCGACGTGCTGCGCGAGCTGCGCAGCGATGAGAGCTGCGCCGGCATGAAGGTGATCATGCTGACCGCCCGCGCCCAGGATCGCGACGTGGACGTCGGATTCTCGCTGGGCGCCGACGACTACATCACAAAGCCGTTCTCGCCCCAGGAGCTGCGGGTGCGGATCGGCGCGCATCTCGGCAAGCGCTAGGGCTGTTCCAGCCGCGCGAGCCGCTGGCACGCACGCACCCGCGTCGCCGTTCAGCGCCTGGGCCAGTCTCCACAGGCTGGGCCGGCGGTCAGCGCAAGCGGGCTCGCAGGAAGACGTCGACCGCACCATTGGTGTCATCGGCGACCAGGTCGCCGGCTGTCGAATCGAAGCCGACGCAGCGCCCGTCCGCCGAGATCGCCGCTGCGAAGCTCTCACCGGTGGCCTGCGCGCCGGCGGAGGACACGCTCACCCGTTCGGTGGTGCCGAGCCCGATGTCGCGGATGAAGACGTCCGTGTCGGAGTTGGTGTCGCCCGAAACCAAGGTCGACGCCCAGCTCTGAAACGCGATGAACCGCCCGTGCGCCGAGATCGAGGGTCGCCGGAAGTGGCCGCTCTCGCGATCGCCCTGAGTCCCGTCCGAGGCGACGCTCACCCGTCGCGTCGTGCCGGTGCCGCGATCGCGCAGGAACACGTCGTACTTGTTGTTGGTGTCGCCTGGGACGAGGTTGCCCGAGCGCGTGTCGAAGGCGACGTAGCGACCGTCCCCAGAGATCACCGGAAGCTCGCTGTCCAGGGCACCCTGAACCCCCCGCGAGGAGATGCTGAGCAGGTGCGTCTGACCGGTCACGCGATCGTGCACGAACACTTCCTCGCGGCCGTTGCTGTCTCCCGGGACGAGGTTCGATGCGAAGGAGTCGAAGACGACGTAGCGGCCATCCGCCGAGATCGCGGGGTGCGCGCTGTCCGCATTCGCCTGGGCTCCGTGCGTGGACACGCTCAGGCGCCGTGTCGTCCCGGCCACCACGTCGCGGACGAAGATGTCGTCGTTCCCCGCCGTGTCTCCGCGCACGAGGTTGGACGCCGAGCTTTGGAACACCACGTAGCGGGCCTTGGCCGACATGGCGACGTTGAGGCTGGAGCCGTTCGCCTGCCGGCCGTGGCTCGACACGCTCACCCTGTGCGTCGAGCCGGCGGCGCGGTTTCGCACGAACACGTCGAGGCGGCCGTTGGTGTCGCCGGCCAACAGGTTCGTTGCCGAAGAGGAGAACGCCACCATCAGCCCGGTGGCCGAGATCGCGGGGCCGAAGCTGGAGGAGGTTGCCTGCGCGCCGGAGCCGGAGACGCTCAGACGGTGCGTCGTCCGGGTGATCCGGTCGCGAACGAAGACGTCGGTTCGTCGGTTGGTGTCGCCCACGACCAGGTTCGACGCGGGCGACGAGAAGGCGACGTAGCGGTCATTGGCCGAGATGGCCGGCGTGTCGTAGCTGCCGCCGGTGGCCTGCTGGCCCGAGGAAGAGACGTTGACCCGCTGCGTCGTGGCGCCCGATGCCTGAGAGACGGTGGTGGCCAGGGCCGCCATCAGTGCGACCGTGACGATCGGCACTGCCCGCCCTGCCACTCCCGGTCGTTGTCGGTGCGAACCCGGCATGCGTTTACATTATCCTTACAAATGAGATCCGTCAATCCCGGGGATGCATGGCGCGCAGCCGGCTGACCCTGAGCCGGCCTGCCGGGGGTCGGGTATCGTGCCGCTGCCGATGGGAGAGTCGCCCAAGATCACCGATCCGCTGAAGGCGCTCGAGCAGGCCAGGCGCCAGTTCGAGGAGGCCGAGGACTTCACCATCGCCGTCGAGGAGGAGTTCGCGATCCTCGATCCCGAGACGCTCGAGATGACCGCCGGCTTCGAGCCGCTGGCCGCCGCCGCCCGCGAGCTGCCGGCCCTGGAGGAGATGATCGCGGGCGAGCTGATCCGAAGCGAGATCGAGGTAAAGACCGGCAAGTGCGACAGCTTCGAGGACGCCGTCCACGCGATGGCGCGCCGCCGCATCGACCTGATCGACGTCGCAGAGCGGATCGGCTACCGCCTCTGCTCGGCCGGCACGCACCCCTGGTCGCGCTGGCAGGACCAGCAGATCATCGACACGCCCCACTACCGGATCGTCGAATCGACGCTCCGCTACGTCGCCTGGCGCAACAACACCTTCGGCCTGCACGTGCACGTCGCAATCCGCGGCGCCGACCGGGCGATCGCCGTCAACAGTGCGCTTCGCACCGTGCTGCCCGAGCTGCTCGCCTTTTCCGGCAGCTCGCCCTGGATGGACGACCGCCAAACGCACCTGCACTCCACTCGCACGGAAATCTTCACGCGCATGTTCCCGCGCTGTGGCATCCCCGACAGCTTCGCCGGCTGGGAGGAGTACGCGGCGTTCGTGCGCTTCCTGATCGACACGCGGTCGATCCTCGAGCACACGGAGATCTGGTGGAGCGTGCGCCCGCACCAGGCCTATCCCACCGTCGAGACGCGGATCTGCGACGGCCAGCCGGAGTTCGCCCGCTCGGCGGCGCTGTCGGGGCTGATGGTGGCCGTGACCGCCGACTTTGCCCGCCGCTACGACGAGGGGCGGCCGCTTCCCCAGTACCCGGGCCGCGACCTGGAGGAGAACCTGTGGCGGGCCATCCGCTGGGGCATGTCCGGCGAGCTGATCGACCTCGCCGCCCGCCGGGCGATCCCGGCCCGGGAGCGGTTGGAGCAGATGCTCGAGCAGGTGGCCGGCATCGCCTCCGAGCTCGGCATCGCGCCGTACCTCGATACGCTGCGCCTGCCCACGCTCTCGGAGCGGGCCGGTGAGCTGATGGATGCCGGCGCCGATCCGCGCGAGCTGTGGCCGGGCGTGGTCGACCGCACGCGCGACTCGGCCCGGGAGTGGATCGCGGAACGACAGGAGGCACGATGAGCGAAAGCGAGGGGCCGCAGCCCGAGCAGATGCGCATGCCCAGCCCGGCCGAGGTGGTGCTCTCAAGCGCGCAGCTGCTGGTGACGCTGGCAGCCGACGCGATCGCGGCCCGCGAGCGGCTGGACGAGGCCCAGCTCGCGATCGATGCGGTGGACGCCCTGCTGCCGGTGGTCGAGCGGCTAGTGGCAGCCGACCAGCTGCGCCAGTACAAGCGGGCCGTGGCGGAGCTGCAGCTCGCCTTCGCCGAGGCGTCCCGGGCACCGTCCGAGCCGGCGGCCGAGCAGCCCGAGCCGGCGGTCGAGACTCCGGAGCGGCCCAAGATCTGGACCCCAGGAGGCGACGTATGAGCGATGCCGAGATCGGTGTGTTCGGCGGGTCCGGGTTCTACTCGTTCCTGGACAAGGCCGAGGACGTCACCGTGGACACCCCGTACGGCCCGCCGTCGGACCGCTTCGTGGTGGGCGATATCGGAGGCAAGCGGGTGGCCTTCCTGGCCCGCCACGGCCGCGACCACAGCCTGCCGCCGCACTCGATCCCCTACCGCGCCAACCTGTGGGCGATGAAGGAGCTGGGGGTCAGGCGCATCATCGGTCCCTGCGCGTCCGGCAGCCTGTCCAAGGACCTGCCTCCGGGCACGTTCGTCGTCTGTGACCAGTTCGTGGATCGCACCAGCGGGCGGCGCGACACCTTCTATGACGGCCCGGAGACGACGCACGTCTCGGCGGCCGATCCGTACTGCCCCGACCTGCGCCGGATCCTGCTCGAGACCGGCCGCGAGCAGGGCCTCGACATCCGCGACGGTGGCACCGTGGTCGTGATCCAGGGCCCGCGCTTCTCGACGCGATCGGAGTCGAAGTGGTTTTCGGCGATGGGCTGGGGCGTGATCAACATGACCGCC
>JAWVDZ010000379.1:0-4601 GCA_033856955.1 Gaiellales bacterium | reverse complement strand
AGTAGGCCAGGTACCGGTCGTTGGCGTCGAACGAGACGATCGGCGCGGGAGCCGAGACGAGGATCGTCGGCGTTGCTGCGGCGGCCCGCGGCGCAGGTCGCGCCGCGACGAGCGCGACCGCCAACGTCAACCCAAGTGCGATTCGGCGCCACATATCGCCTCCAGTATGCGCCCGGCGGCCACACCCAGCGTCGGGGAGAGCCCTAGATCTTCGTCAGCGGCGCGTAGCCCAGCACCAGCCGACGCTCGGAGCGGTCCTCGCGGAACCGCACCGTGACGGTGCCGTCGCTCGAGAGAGCGGTCACCACGCCCTCGCCGAGCGTGGTGTGCGCAACCTCGTCGCCCACCGAGAGGTCGATGCGAGGCATCTCGGGGGCGCGAAACTCGTTGCGGGTTGTGGAGTCGCCGTACGGCGTTGACGGCGTCGCCCAGCCGCCCGGCTGGCGCTCCCACTCCACCCGCTCGGCCGGCAGCTCGTCCAGGAACCGTGACGAGCGGTTGTAGCCGCGGGCGCCGAAGATGGTGCGGGCGCGGGCGTGGGTCAGCGTCAGGCTGCGCTGGGCGCGGGTCATGCCGACGTAGCAGAGCCGCCGCTCCTCGCCCTCGTTGCCCTCGTCCAGCGAGCGCTGGTGGGGGAACAGCCCCTCCTCCAGCCCGATCATGAACACGATCGGGAACTCGAGACCCTTGGCGTTGTGCAAGGTCATCAGCGTCACCCGGCCGCGGTCCTCGTCGATCGCGTCCTGGTCGGTGTAGAGCGAGATCTCCTGGAGGAAGGCCGAGAGCCGGGTGGCGGCCTCGATCTCCTCCCCGCGCTGGTCGAACTCACGCGCGACCCCGACCAGCTCCTGCAGGTTCTCGAGCCGGCCCTGCGACTCGATCGTGCGCTCCGCCTCCAGCATCTCCTGGTAGCCGCTCGACACCAGCACCCGCTCGGCCACATCTCCCACCGAGGCCTCCTCCAGACCCTCGCGCAGATCCTCGATCAGTTCGCGGAATCGGACCAGGTTGCCGGATGCGGCCGCGCCCAGCGGCGAGGCCTCGACGTCCAGGATCGCCTCCCACAGCGAGACGCCCAGCGTGCGAGCGTGGCTCGACAGCCGGTCGAGCGAGGTTGCGCCGATGCCGCGCCGCGGCTGGTTGACGATCCGCCGCAGCGAGACCTCGTCGTCGAGGTTGTCGAGCACCTGCAGGTAGGCGATCAGATCCTTGATCTCGGCCCGCTCATAGAACTTCGGCCCGCCCACGACGCGGTAGTCGATGCCCTGGCGTGTGAGCAGGTCTTCCAGCACCCGCGACTGGGCGTTCATGCGGTAGAAGACTGCGATCTCACTGGCCGAGGCGCCGTCGTCCAATGCCGACTGGATGCGACCGGCCACGAACCTGGCCTCGGCGTGCTCGTCCTCGGCCTCGACAACCTGCACCTTGTCGCCCTCGCCCAGGTCCGACCACAGCCGCTTGGGCTGTCGGTCGCGGTTGTGCTCGATCACGCCGTTGGCCGCGTCCAGGATCGTCTGGGTGGAGCGGTAGTTCTGCTCCAGCGCGATCACGCGGGCGTTTGGGAAGTCCTGCTCGAACTCGCTGATGTTGCGGATGTCGGCGCCCCGGAAGGCGTAGATCGACTGGTCCTGGTCGCCCACCACCGCCAGGTTCTTGTGCTGCTCGGCCAGGATCGAGACGAGCGTGAACTGGGCGTGGTTGGTGTCCTGGTACTCGTCCACCATCACGTAGCGGAAGGCGCGCTGCCAGTGGCGGCGGGCCTCGGGAACGCGCTGCAACAGCAGCACCGTCTTCATGATCAGGTCGTCGAAGTCCATCGCGTTGGCCTCCGACAGCCGCCGCTCGTAGAGCTCGTAGACCGATGCCACGGCCTGCTCGAAGAATCCGCTCACCTGCTGCTCGTAGAGCGCCGCCGTCAGCAGCCGGTCCTTGGCCTTCGAGATCGCGCCGTGCACCGCTCGCGGCACGAACCGCTTGGGATCCTTGCCCAGATCCTCGATGCAGCTCTTGACCAACCGCACCTGGTCGGCCTGGTCGTAGATCGTGAAGCTCGACTTGTAGCCGATCAGCTCGGCGTCACGGCGGAGCATGCGGCCACAGGCGGAGTGGAACGTCATCACCCACATCCGCGATGCGATCCGGCCGCCCACCAGCAGCTCGACCCGCTCCTTCATCTCGGTCGCGGCGCGGTTGGTGAAGGTGATCGCGAGGATCTCGGAGGGCGATGCCAGTCCCTCGTCGATCAGGTGCGCGATGCGATGGGTGAGCACGCGCGTCTTGCCCGACCCAGCACCGGCCACCACCAGCAGCGGTCCCTGCGTGTACAGCACCGCCTCACGCTGCTGGGGGTTGAGGGTGTCGAGTGAGAGCGCCGCGGGAGCCGCCATCTACTGGCCCACCCGTGCCGGTGCGGAGAGGCTGCGGGATGGGGCGGCGGAAGTCATACCTGCATTGTAGGTGAGGGCTCAGTCAGCGGGACCGGCTTCAGGGCCGTTCAGGGGGCCTGACCGCCAAGGGTCAGACCCCCTGAGTGCGAGCGCTACGTGACCCGCACGCTCACCGTGCGGCTGGTGCCCGATGCGTTCAGCGCCGTGGTGGGAGCGACCACCCGGAACAGGTAGCGACCGCGCACCCGCGGCAGCAACGTGCCGGAGAACAGTGAGCGCGGGCTCAGCTTCGGCGTGGCCACGGTCACCCAGCCCCGACCGGTCAGCATCTGGATCCGCAGCGCCTGTCCCGTGTGAGCCGGCAGCACGCGTCCCGACAGCCGGATCGGCGTGCCGCGCCGAACCGTCGTCGCCGCCGCTGCGAGTGTCACCCTCTGCTCCACCACCACCGTGTGCTCGATCGACACGGACGGATCGGATGCCAGCTCAAAGCGATACGTCGTGGTGTGCAGCGGGGCGACCCGCAGGCTCACCTCGCCGCTCGCGCCTGCCGTCAGCAGGCTGCCGGCCGAGAAGCTGACCTGACCGGCCGCGCGGCTCGACGCCCGCACCACGGCTCCCGCCAGGCCGACGCCGTTCGACCGGGCAGCGAACCGCAGGTCGACGTGCTGTCCGGCCGCGATCCGGCCCGGTGCCGCGATGCCGACCAGGTCGAAGGTGGCCGGATCGGCCACGGCGAACTGCCACATCACCGGGCCAACGGTGTTACCGGACAGGTCTGCAACCGTGACCGCGATCGTGTGTACGCCGGCGCCCAGGTTGCCGGGTGCGTAGCGGAAGCGGCCCGAGCTGAGGGTGCCCCAGGCGGCGACGTCGGAGCCGTCCACCATCACCTGCAGCGAGCCGTCGTCCACGCCCGATCCCAGGTCGCTGACGTCGAAGCCGATCACCGCCGCGCCTGCCACCGTCGATCCCGGCAGCGGCAGCCGGTTGTCCACCACCGGCGCCAGCTCGTCGCGCACCTCGAACGTCCACGAAAGCGGCGGCGAGACGTTGCCGGCCACGTCCGCAGCGCGCGCGACCACCGTGTGCGGGCCGAACGAGAGCGGCTGTGCCGGCGTGAGCGCGAAGCGATCGCCCGCCAGCGTGCCCTGGTCGCTGACGTCTTCGCCGTCCAGCGTGACCGAGATCGAGCCGGCGTCGACGCCCGTGCCGCCGTCGTCGGCGATCACGAACGAGATCGACGGCGTGCGGTCGGCGCCGGACGAGCCGTCGTCGGGCCGCACGTCGCCCAGCACGGGCGCGGTGCGGTCGACCACGTCGAACGCCCATCGGGCGGGAGCCATCGCGTTGCCGCTGCGGTCGGACACTGCGACGCTGATCACGTGCCGGCCGTAGCCAAGGTCGGACGGGGGCTGGTAGGCGAAGCTGCCGCCGGCAAGGCTGCCGAACGGAGCCACGTCGCTTCCGTCCAGCAGCACGCGCAAGCTGGCCGGATCGACGCCGCTGCCGGAGTCGGCAAGCTGGAAGCCGATCGACGGGCGGCGGGCCTCGAAGGCGGCTCCGTCTGCCGGCGACGCGCCCGTCAGCGACGGCGGCGTGTCGTCGACCACCTCGAACGTCCAGAACGCGTCCCGGTGGTTGCCCGCGGTGTCGGTGGCGCTCCACGTCACGGTGTGGGTGCCGTATGCCAGGTCGGTGGCGGGCAGATACGCGGCGTTGGCACCGACCACGCTCATCGGCGTTCCGTCCAGCTCGGCCTGAACGAGGCGAGGCCGCTGGGCCCGGCGTCGACCGAGAACGAGACTGCCGGCCGCCGATCGGTGGTCGAGCCGGCCGGCAGGGCGCTGGCCACGACGGGTGCGTGGCTATCGGTGTGCAGCGTGACCGGCAGGTCGAGCAGCTCGCCCGCGGCGTCCGCCACACGCACCGTCAGCTGGTGGTCTCCGTCGGCGAAGTCGGACGGCGTCAGACAGAGGTCGTGGGTGTAGTCGAGCTCACCCGGCTGTCGGACTTGCTCCAGCGGCACGGCGTACGAGTCGAGCACGGTTCCCAGCGCGTCTCGCAGCTGGGACGAGGCCACGCCCGCGCCGTCGTCGGCGGCCGAGACTTTCCGGCAGACGGGCTGGCTCTGGTTGAGCCACTGACCCGTTGCGAGGGCGCCCGAGAGCGACCCGGAGGGAGCGACGTCGTCTCGCAGGGTGGCCTCCATCG